>NZ_QUGE01000049.1:0-1602 GCF_003478825.1 Peptoclostridium sp. AF21-18 | reverse complement strand
TTTTTTAATTACAAGGATATTATAATACTTCAAATTCTGTGGAAAACCTGTGTATTAAAGTAATGCCAATATATTCGAAAATTTAAAAAATGACAAAAACAAACTAAATTTAATGTAAGAATTGAGTTAGTGTTATAATATAATAAAGGTCGCAATTGTTATATATTGCGAAGCAAAAGGATAGGAGCATAGCTCCTATTTTTTATTTTATCTATAAAGTATATTGTGATTTTGCTAGAAGTGAATCGGAGTGCTTTACAGTAAATATAGTTTATGGTATTATTAAATACATAAAAATATGAAAGGAGTTGTAGTTATGAAAAATTTATATATAATGCTTAATAAATTAAAAAAAATATACATTACTCCTGGGTATATTATAAATTAGATAGCATATGCTTAATATACAAATCCCCTGGAATATCGACTTATATTCTAGGGGATTTTTTATAATGTTATAGCTCTGCGCTATTTAATATTAATAGTTAACATAGAGAGTATAAATAATGAAAAAATTTAAAAATATCTTCGTTTGAAAATAACTACTTAATAAAGATGCAAAAATTATAAACAAATATTTAAAGCTTATTATATGAAAAATAGGAGGAAATAAAATGATTATGAATGGTGGAATAGCGTCAATAAGATTAAGAAGATAGCGCACGAGTTGTGGCTATCGTTAAACAAATTTAATATAATGTCATAACTCCGTGCTATTTAAAGAGTAAAAATAGTGAATTAAGGAGATTATGAATGAAAGCTAAAAGTAATAATTATAGAGGAAAAGTTGATATTAGTGTATCGCAAAATTTTATTACTAGTAAAAATACTATATATAAATTAATAAAAAAAACAAATATATCCAAAAATGATTTTGTTATTGAAATTGGACCAGGAAAAGGTCATATAACAGAAGCTTTATGTGAAAAAAGTTATTGGGTTACAGCTATAGAACTAGATAGAAGTTTATATGGAAATTTAATAAATAAATTTAAAAGTAAAAATAATGTTACTCTTATTAATAAAGATTTTTTAAATTGGAAATTACCTAAAAAAAGAGAATATAAGGTATTTTCTAATATTCCTTTTTATATAACAACAAAGATTATTAAGAAATTATTATTAGAAGAGTTAAATTCACCAACTGATATGTGGCTAGTTATGGAGAAAGGTTCCGCAAAAAGATTTATGGGAATACCTAGAGAGAGTAAATTATCATTACTTTTAAAAACTAAATTTGATATTAAGATAGTGCACTATTTTAATAGAGAAGACTTCCATCCCATGCCTAGTGTAGATTGCGTCTTAGTATATTTTAAAAGAAAATATAAATATGATATATCTAAAGATGAATGGAATGAATATACAAGTTTTATATCTAAGTCTATTAATAACTTAAGAGATGTATTTACAAAAAATCAAATTCATGCAGTAATTAAATACCTAGGTATAAATCTTAATAATATTAGTGAAGTTTCTTATAATGATTGGATACAGTTATTTAGATATAAACAAAAGATAGATTAGTAATAGTAGATTTAAATTAGGAGGTGTTAAAATGATTATGAATGGTGGAATAGCGTCAATAAGATTAAGAGGATA
>NZ_QUGE01000048.1:0-1812 GCF_003478825.1 Peptoclostridium sp. AF21-18 | reverse complement strand
ACACCACGGAGCGTGCCGTTCGGCACTCCGCGGTTCAATTTCATATAATAATCTAAGCAACTTATTAATCCTCTTTTAGTGAAAATTTCCTTTGTTATTTTATTTAGTCCAGTTGTCTTAATTACTGCTTGATAATGGTTACCAAATCCTACGGATTGTTTTGCCATCCAAACTGGTGCTCCTAATTTTCTTAATCCCCAAAATCTCTTTTCACTAGTTTTCCATTGTTTCCATATCACAACTCTCATTCTGTTTCTTATACGTCTATCTATTAATTCCATATGTTTTCTCATTTTCCGTATTTTGAAATAGTTTATAAAGCCTCTTATTACTTCATTTAATTTCTTGATTCTATATGTCATATCTACAGACCAAGAACGTTTTGTTAGTTTCTTGAGTTTCCTTTTAAAGCGAGTTATCGAGTCTTCGTGGATTCTAACTTCCCACTTTGTTCCAATTTTGTAGAAACTAAATCCGAGGTATTTGAGATTTGTTGGTCTTGTTATCTTTGACTTCGTTGCATTTACTTTTAATCCTAACTTTCTTTCTATCCATTTAGTTACAGTATTCATAACTCTATTAGCTGAGGCACTACTTCCAACGGTTATTATACAGTCATCTGCATATCTCACGAAGTGCAAACCTCTTTTCTCTAGTTCTTTATCGAGTTCATTTAACATAATATTTGATAGAAGTGGTGATAAATTTCCACCTTGCGGTGTTCCTAGTTTCGTTTCTTCATATTTTCCCCTAATCATTACCCCAGCCGTTAGGTATTTCTTGATTAATGATTCTGTATCTGGGTCATGTATTATTTTTTGAACTAATGTCATTAGTTTATCATGAGGAACATTGTCGAAGAATTTTTCTAGGTCAATATCTACGATATAAGTATATCCATCATTTAGATATTCAAGAAGTTTATCTATTGCCTGATGTGCATTTCTTCCCGGTCTAAATCCATAGCTGTATTCACTAAAATGTTGCTCCGCAATAGGGCTAACTACTTGAGCTATTGCTTGTTCTATTATCCTATCTACTACGTTTGGAATACCTAGATTTCTTACACCACCGTTAGGTTTTGGTATTTCCACTCTTAAAACTGGTTGTGGTTTATATTTTCTTTTTATTATTCTATTTTTGATACTTGTCCAATTTTCTATTAGGTAATCTCTTATTTCATCTGTACCTATTCCATCTATTCCACAAGCACCTTTATTGGATTTAACTTTCTTATATGCTTGCATCATATTTTCTCTTTCAAGTATCTTTTCCATTAATTCTGTTGCCAAAAGATTTTGTCTCCTTTCATTATTTAACTTCATATATATTAATTCTACCACCTATGAGTATTTTGTTCCGTTACGTCTTCTCTACTCTACTCTTGTCGAATCTATATATTTGTTTATGTAATTTAAATTTGACTGTTGAAATTGTTCCGCCCTTCGCTCCACCTTCATTACAAAGGTTTCGTCACTACTATGGCTTCTGCTGACTTCTCACAATTCGTTGTTACTACAGATGTTCTGCTTGTGAGACCTCACGGGATAAGCCATTAATCTTTCCTCGTCTACCTGCCTAATATACTTATATGAGTTACGACTACCTTTGGGACTTCATTGCTTTTAGTCAACTTATCCATCATATAAGCCTTAGTATTAGGTTTCTGTTCGTCAGGCTACGATTTCACTATTGCTTCTTCTCGCCTATGCTTCGCAGCACAAACCTTGCAAGTCGCTATCAAGTTCGTCGGTAGCTACGCCTTTTATGGACTTTCACCACAGATTAATAGCATGCCCGTCATACTAAAAA
>NZ_QUGE01000047.1:0-1878 GCF_003478825.1 Peptoclostridium sp. AF21-18 | reverse complement strand
TGTAGGTACTCCAATTTGTTGGACTTAAGAATCTAACGATTGGAGTATTTTTTATGCCTAAATATAGCGAAGATTTTAAAAATAAAATTGCAAGTGAATATTTCGATACTGAAATTACGCAAAGTGAACTTTCGAAAAAGTATTGTGTATCACAAAGTAGTGTTTTCAAATGGATTGAAAAATATAAAAATAACTCAAAGGATTTAGCATTAATAAAAAAGTCGAAGACTAAAAGTAAGTATACAACTACATTTAAATTGAAAATTATTCAGGAATACATTGTTTCTGGATGTATGCAAAAGGAAATAGAAATAAAATATGATTTGAAAAAAGGTACACTATCTAATTGGTTCAAGCAGTTCATAAATGAAATCGGAGATGAATCGTTATGTCTTCGACCTAAAAAAAGAACTTTTTCCAAAGAGTTTAAACAAAGGGTTCTTAAGGAATATATAGATGAAGAATGTAAATGCAAAACATTAATGAAAAAATATGATATTCCTTCTCGTTCTGACATATCTAAATGGTACATGGATTACGTTAGAAAAGTCGGAGACTATTCAAAAATAGCTCCTAAAAGAGGAAATTATTCTTTTGAATATAAAATGCGTGTGGTAAAGTTATACTTAGAAGGTAATTTTTCATACCAAAGCCTAGCTGACTATTTAAATATGAGCGATAGATCAACAATAAGATTATGGGTAATAAAGTATCTAAGGTATGGAACTAGTGCTTTAAAACCGAAGGTAAAAAGAAAGGATGATAAAGAATGGCTAAATCCAAAAGTGAAAAAAGAAAATTAGATAATATAGATGAAAAAACATTAAAAAGAATCGAAGAACTCGAAGCAGAAAATCTTAAACTAAGAATACAGAATGAATTTTTAAAAGCAAAGAGGAGATTATATCTGGAAGAAGAAAAGCAACTTCCGAAGAAATAGCAAGAATAGTATATAATCTCCGAGGATTATTTAAATTAAAAGATATTCTTGCTGCTATCAATTTTCCAAAATCAACATATATGTATTGGCAAAAGAGATTTAACAGAAAAAATAAAGACCAGGAAATAGAACAGTTAATATTAGAAATTAGAGCTCAGCATAAAGACTATGGATATAAACGTATACATCGGGAACTTAGAAAAACTATGCTTGTTAACATAAAAAAAGTACATAGAATAGTAAAAAAATTAGGTCTACAGGTAAAATCCTTTTCAAGAAAAAGTCGTAAATATAACTCATATAAAGGTAATGTAGGTAAAACTGCAAAGAATAGATTTAGACAGAAATTTTATACAAGTGTTCCTCATCAAAAGATAGCAACTGATACTTCAGAGTTTAAGTATTATGAAAAAGGTAAAAATGGCGAAGCTATAGTAAAAAAACTCTATCTTGATGCGTTTATGGATATGTATAATAGTGAAATATTAAGTTTTAGTATATCTGAAAGACCAACTGCAAATAATGTAATATCTGCTCTAAATAAAGCTATAGAAGTGACATCCGACTGTAAGTATAGAAGAACATTTCACTCAGATCAAGGTTGGGCATATCAGATGCATTTATATAGAAATAAGTTAAAAGAAGAACGAATTTTTCAAAGTATGTCTAGAAAAGGAAATTGCCTTGATAATGCTGTTATGGAGAATTTTTTTGGTATATTGAAACAAGAAATTTATTATGGATATGTATATAATAGCTATAACGAACTAAAATTGGCTATTGAAAATTATATAAAATATTATAATGAAAAAAGAATTAAAGCGAAGCTTGGTTGGATGAGTCCTATTGAATATAGGCTTCGCCTTTCAGATGCTTAAAAAAATTGTGAGATAGTTTTTTTACTATCTCACAAAGTTCAACAAATTGGGACCCCATCA
>NZ_QUGE01000046.1:0-4097 GCF_003478825.1 Peptoclostridium sp. AF21-18 | reverse complement strand
CTTTTATGGACTTTCACCACAGATTAATAGCATGCCCGTCATACTAAAAAAGGGACTGTCACATTTTTTTGTGACAATCCCTTTTATTTTTTTAATTTTATTATGCAACTAAATGTTTTTCAACTGTTTTTTCGTAGTTTATTCCAGCAAGTAAGAATGATACTGCTGATACTGA
Organism: Peptoclostridium sp. AF21-18; assembly: GCF_003478825.1. Lineage (NCBI taxonomy): Bacteria > Bacillati > Bacillota > Clostridia > Peptostreptococcales > Peptoclostridiaceae > Peptoclostridium > Peptoclostridium sp. AF21-18. Next base: position 3,922 of record NZ_QUGE01000046.1, on the reverse strand, counting down.
AAGTGAAAGTCCTATTGCAAGGTATATTACAACTAGTGGTACTCCACTTATTAAATGAAAAGCTCTTAGTGATATACCCATAGTCATCATAAATGCCATTATCATATATCCTTTTTTATCAAAGAATGCAAATAAACAAGGTTCTTCATTTTCCATGTTAACTATTCTTTTTGAGTGTTTGTTGAACATTTTGTAGAATACTTTTGAGAAGAATATTGTAAATCCTGCAATTCCAAGTATTATCGCTACTTCTTTAAGACTGCTCATCACAGCGAACTCCTCTGCTGCTATTTTTAATATATTAAATCCTGCTATAGCCCAAACTGCTCCAGCTATGAAGAATAATGTTCTTTTGTTTGCTTTTGGTTTAAATCTTTCCATCATGATTTTTCCTCCTAAGTTTTAATCTTTTTATAAGATTTTTCTTTATTTTTTTATTATACCCTATGTTTTTCTCTTTAATCACCAAAATCATTAAAGACTAAAATTATTTTATCACTCAAATGTATTTAAATCAAGTGTTATATCATAATCTATGTCGGAAAGATGCGTAAGTTTTATTATTTTACACTTTTTATCTACACTCACAAAAATATTTCAACTCCAAAAAAAGCAAAAAAATAAGCAGTACCAAGACTGCCAGAAAAATTAGAACTATTATAAATCATACTCAATCCCCATAATGTGGAGTTACGAGGACTATTATGAACATACTTTTTACTTGTTAATTTAATAATACACTTTTAATTCATAATAGTCCAATCGTTAAAATCTATCATATTATAGATAACTATAGATAGAATTTTAAAAAATCAGCTCTCCATCTATAGCATTAATTATTATCTTTATTGCTATTAAAATCTTTTATAATTACTCAGTTAATCCACTTAATATAGTTTGAATATCTGTTGAATTTAAGTCAGATTTCTTTGTAAAAATAACTATATTATCCCTTTCAGCTAATAATACCGTTTCCTCATCCATTGAAAAGCCTTCTACTTTTGAATAGTCTACAGTAGCTACTCTATCGTCTTGAAGTATCGCATTCATGATAGTATCCCCTTCTGTAGCGATGAATTCTAGTATAGACATAGATATTCCTGTTAGTGTATTATATGTTAGAACATTAACCATATCATTAGAATTTATTGTATGTATAATCTCTAACACCTGATCTTTTTCGCTTAAATTTTGAAATTCTACTGTTTCCATTTTTAAAACCTCCAGTTATAAAAAATCCTTAATTAAAAACCTTAACTATTTTATTATAACATTATTTTATTTATTTTTTTCATTAGATAAAAACTTATCTTTTTTTATTAAATATATTTTTTACTCTATCTAAAAATCCACTTTGGGTAGATACACAAGTTGGTTTAATTCTTTTATCCAGTAGTTTTTTCTTATCTCTAGCTTTTTGTCTATTTTCTATTATATTTTTAGCTATGTTTTCATTATCATATGTATGCTTTTTATTTTCTTCTATATTTTTTAAGAACAGCATCTCCTCTTTATCTTCTATCTTAGCCACTTTTTTAGCCAATCTATCTGCAAAATTATTCCAATAATTTCCACTATGCGATTCTACCTCATTAAATTTAACAGAAATTCCATCTTTAATACACATATTGTACAATTGCTTTAAGATTTTTCCATAGTCTATTTTAGGGTTTATTTTATTCGTGCATATGTCTTTAATAAAAGATAAGTCGTGGTTAATTTCAATTTCATCAGAATATTTTGTAATAAATACCCATTCAAGCGCCCTCATAGCTGCTACAAGTTCTCCCGATATATTCTTTTTGCCCGTTATATCTCTTTCTGCATAAGAATATCTATATATCTCTTTGCCAGCTTCAATAACCACAAATGCTGCACCATATTTTTTCGTAGCCTCATAATATGATCCATCTGTGTATATTTTTAATATTTTTTCATCATTTACAAAATCTATATATTTTAAATCACTTAACTCTTTATTTTTGTTTATATATTCTTTTGCTTTTTCTAAAGTATTAAATTTTTTCATATATGCACTAGAATATCCATCAGTCTGTTCTCTTGCCAGTTCATAATTTTTGTATATACCTGGTTTCCTTCCTTTTACAACGACATAACACTTTCCTTTATAGAATTTTCCTTCTTCAATATATTTGTTGGCGTCTTCCAAATTTTTAAATTTTTTCCATTCTGATCCAGATACACCCTTTACCTGATTTTGAGCTTCTTCTAAAGACTCATACACTCCTACCTCTCTTCCATTTCTAACAGCATAGTATACTTTTGCTGTCTTTTTTGCTTTTTTTTCTTTAGAATTTAATAAAGATCTAGTATCTTGTTTATATTCTATAGTTAATCCTGGTAATTTTTTAACAGTTATTTTATTTACATCTGTTACCAATAAGGGCTCTTTTTTTACTTCTTTCTTATCGTCCTCATCAATTTTCTTTATTGTCTTACTACTAGCTGTGCTTTGATATTTTGATGAGTAATACTTATCATCGTAATAATCATCGTAATAATCATCGTAATAGTCAATATAATCATCATTCCATTGACCATAGTCACTTTCATCGTCATAGCTTAGATTTTCATACTCATCATAGCTATAATAAGTATTGTTAATATATACTCCATCAGCTTCATTGTTCTCGTAATAGTCTATATCATCTAAATACCGCTCATCAAACTCATCCACTTCCTGAATTTCATCATCTATAAAATCACCAAATATTTCTATTTTTTTCATTTAATCACCTCACAATGATTATTTTTTCTTCTTATACTTTTTATTGCTCCTATATGTCACACCATTTCCTAAATTTGCAGAAATACCTCTTTTAGTGTTGTAAGTTACGTTCCCGACTTTAACTGAAGCACTTACACCCGTCTTACTTAAATTAACCTTTACATGTTTCCCTAAATTTATAGTTTTTCTAAAACTTAATCCCATAAGCTCATCTCCTTGAATATATTCATCTTAAAATTATTTCTTACTTACTAATTTCTATTTTTTCTTATTCAATCCCTCTTTTCAGTTGAAAGTCGTTAAATATTATTATATTATTTTATTCAGAACTTTTCAATATACTATTGCAAACCATTTTAATTTTCTTGTATTTTCAGTATAAAAAATACCTATCTGCTTAAAAGATTTTAAATCCTTTATACAAATAGGTATCTAATATTATCTATTCAATTACATACTAAGAAGCTTTTCTTCTATATATTCTTTTATTGGTTTGTCAGCTATTGTAGCTGGTCCATCACCAAAGAAGTCTATTACTATATTGAAGAAGTTTATTACTAATTTATTACCATCTATATAGTACTCGTCCATATGTCCTGGTATAAATACTACTTCGTATTCATCTTTTGGCAACTTATCTTCTAAATCAGTTAAGTTTAACTGTTTAACTGGTTCTACCATCATATTTGTGAATCCTAAATCTTCAAGCATCCACATATTTTTACTCCAGAATCTACTTTCTTTTTTAGTAGGTTTGTTTAAAAGTTCTCTGTTTGATATTGCAGAAAGTACTTTTCTTACTGAATCTGGTGTAAATTCTTCGCCATCATATAGATATTTCATATTTGGATTATCTGCTATTTCAAAGAAGAATGAATCCGCTATTTTTTCTTTCTGATGCACTGAGTCCCAGATGTAAAGCATCATTTCTAAGATTTCGTTTTTGATAACGATTTTTGCCATGTTAACTACCCCTTTTCCATTTAAAATTTTGCATGTGAATTACTTCATTTAAATTAACCTTGTCTGTATTCCGGCTTATAATTGGAATTTAGTTAAATATTTCCATTTTTAAAATATAACTGACATTACTAGTATAACATAAAATCGTTTTTTTAACACTTGAATTTATAATCTAAGTGCAACAAAAAAAGAACTCATATCATTTTCTTG
>NZ_QUGE01000045.1:0-4391 GCF_003478825.1 Peptoclostridium sp. AF21-18 | reverse complement strand
TAAAAGCTTTACTGAACCCCCAGTCTAACTGGGGGTTTTCTACATACAAAAAAGCTGTTGCAAAATATGCAACAGCCATTATTTTCCTTATTTACTTAACTGAGCCACTACTTCATCGTATTCTGGAGCACCTAAGAAGTTCTGTATAAGAACTAACTGTGCATTTGGATTACTATGAGCAGCTCTTTCTCCTAACTCATTATGAGTAACTACCATATCTGCGTCTGCTGGTATTGAAGAAACTGGAGCATGAACAACTTCTATATCTTCTATTCCCGCTTCTTTTAATTTCTTACGAAGAACTGTTGCACCCATTGCACTTGATCCCATACCTGCATCACAAGCGAAAACTATTTTATGTACTTCTGAAGCTGATTTAACTTCTGCTGTTTCAACTTTTGCTCCTTTGCTTTCAGCTTTCATATCACTTACTTTTTTCTGTGATTCTTCTAAATCTGCATCTTTACCTGCGAATTTTAATATTGGTAATGCAACTGCAAATGATACTATTGTAGCTGCTGCAACACCTGCTAATACTGGAAGGTATCCACCTTTTGGACACATTGCAAGTATAGCTATTATACTACCTGGAGATGCTGGAGCTGTTAATCCTGCACCTAACATACTATTTACGAATACACCTGTTGCTCCACCAGCTATTGCTGCTAATATTAAAACTGGATTCATTAATATATATGGGAAGTATATTTCATGTATACCACCTAAGAAGTGTATAACTACTGCACCTGGTGCTGAACTTTTTGCTGATCCTTTACCTGCTAAGCAGTATGCAAGAAGTATTCCAAGACCTGGTCCTGGGTTTGCTTCAAGTAGGAAGAATATTGATTTACCAACTTCTTCAACCTGCTGTATTCCCATTGGAGAGAATATACCATGATTTATTGCATTGTTTAAGAATAATACTTTTGCTGGTTCTATAAGTATACTTGCTAATGGAAGAAGTCCTCTCTGTACGAAGAAATTAACCCCTGCTTCCATTGCTGAGTTTAACATTTCAACAAGTGGAGTTACACCTAAAAGTGCAACTGCTGCTAATATTGCACCTAATATACCTAGTGAGAAGTTGTTTACAAGCATTTCAAATCCTGCTTTAACTTTTCCTTCTATTGCCTGGTCAAATTTTTTCATTATCCAAGCTGATAAAGGTCCCATTATCATTGCACCCATAAACATTGGAATATCAGCACCTACTATAACACCCATAGTAGCTATTGCACCGATTACTCCTCCTCTTTCACCGTGTACCATTTTTCCACCAGTATATGCTATTAATAGTGGAAGTAAGAATGTAGACATTGGAGATACCAATGCTGCTAGTCTTTCATTTGGAGCCCATCCAGTTTCTATGAATAAGGCTGTTATAAGTCCCCATGCTATAAACGCTCCTATTACTGGCATTACCATTCCACTAAGGAAACGTCCCATTACTTGAATCTTTTCTTTCATAAAATCATACCACCCTTCGATTGTTCCTTTTTTAGTATTTATTATTTCGATTTTTCTATGTAGTATGATTGGCCAATCACTTTTTCTTTTCTTGATTTTATTATAAGGTGTTGTGATATCGTTTTCAATTTAAACTAATGACACTTTTGGCATTATGCACTAGTGACATTTTATAAGTTTTCTGTTTTTCCAATGCTTTCGTATTTTTTAATTTATTAAATATGACATCGTTTGTCATGATTTAAATGTTATAATTAATTGTAGTAATAATAAGTTTTAGATTATTTTTTTAATTTGGAGGAATTTATATGGAAAAAACTTTTATAAATTTAACGCTAGATAATATAGATAGTGAACATATTTGCTGTGCAATTTCAGATAAAAAACATCAAAATGGAGTATCTTGTAAAAAGGAATGGTTAAAAAGTCAGTTTAACAGCTCTCATGTTTTTAGGAAATTAAATGAGAGAGGGAAAGTTTTTATTGAGTACTGTGATATTGAAGACGCGTGGGTTCCTATTTTAGGAGAAAATTTTGTATATATTCAATGTCTTTGGGTTGCTGGATCTTTTAAAGGCAATGGATACGCAAATGAGCTTTTAAATTATTGTATAGAAGATGCTAAGAATAGAGATAAATCTGGTATATGTGTTCTTAGCTCAAAGAAAAAGAAACCTTACTTATCTGATAAGAAATTTTTTACTAAGTATGGATTTAAGGTTTTAGATTCTATAAACAACGAGTATGAACTTTTAGGCTTAACTTTTTATGATACTGATATTCTTGATAAAAATATTCCTCATTTCTCTGATTCCGCTAAGAAAATGAGTATAGATGAAGATGTTTTGACTATATACTACTCTCATCAATGTCCGTTTGTTGTGAATTCTATTGAGGAAGTACGTAGTTATTGCTCTGAAAACAATATTGACGTAAATATTATTTTAGTTGATTCTCTTGAAAAAGCTAAAAATCTTCCTTGCGTGTTTAATAACTGGGCTGCATTTTTAAACGGTAAGTTTGAATCGTGTAGTTTATTAAATAAAAATTCTTTAAAAAAATTATTGAATAGCAAATAATAATAACTAATTTTTTAATATTGGAGAGGTAAAATTATGAGTGATAGTAGACTTTTTAAAATTTTATATTACCTTTTAAAAAACGGAACTACTACAGTTAAAGAGCTTGCCGAGATATTTGAGGTTTCTACCAGAACTATCCACAGAGATATTGATTCTCTAAGCTCTGCAGGTATTCCAATATGCACAAGTAGAGGTCGACATGGTGGAGTTTATATAATGAATAATTTCATATTAGATAAATCAGTATTTTCAGCAGAAGAAAAGGATCAAATTTTAACTGCTATCAACGATTTTTCTTTTATCTTGGATGAAGATACCAACGATCTTTTAAACAAACTATCTGCTATTTTCAATACAAATGCTAGAAATTGGATTGAAGTTGATTTATCTAATTGGCGTTATAACAAGCCTTCTCAGGATATTTTTAATAGTATAAAGTTTGCAATATTAGACAAGAAGATTATTTCTTTCGAATATTATAGTAAAGGTAATTCAACTTATAGAAAAATAGAGCCTATTAAATTGCTTTTCAAAAACTATAATTGGTATATTTATGGATTTTGCCTTTTGAGAAATGATTATAGACTTTTTAAACTTTCCAGGATAAATAACTTGAAAGTTTTAGATGATAAATTTGAAAGATGTGATGAAACAAGCTCTATTGTAGACAATGCTTTTTATAATCAAAATCTTGTCCCTGTAAAGCTAATGTTTGATAAGAGTATTTCGTATAGAGTTTTTGATGAATTTGATAAATCTGAGATAGAGATTGATGATGAGTACCTGATTGTAAATACGAATCTTCCTTCAAATGACTATCTTTTCTCTTATCTACTCTCTTTTGGTTCTAATGTTGAACTTTTAGAGCCTTATAATTTGAGAGAAGAGTTTAAAAAGGTTATAAAAGAAATTTCTAGGAAATATTTTACTTTATAAGACATAAGTTGTCATATTTACTTTTATATAATTTAATATATAAATTTTTAAATTATATAAATGGAGGAAGTATATAACATGAAACTAGAATGGCGAAAACACGAAAAGGAAATATATAATATCAAGAAAGTACCTACTCTTTTGGATGTATGTACTCAAAATTTTATTATGATAGGTGGCAAAGGAAATCCAAACGACGAGGAATTTTCTGAAAAAGTATCTGCTCTTTTTTCTTTGGCTCATGCTATAAAAATGGATTATAAAAAATCACATCAAGTAAAAGACATTGATACTTATGAGATTACAGATTATGTTGTTTATCCTCTTGAAGGAATTTGGAAAGTTTCTCAAGATAATTCGACTAATAATAATTGCTGCAATGAATTTGATAAGAATAATTTAGAATATACAATTATGATTAGGCAGCCTGATTTTATAACAGAAGATGATTTTAAATCTGCAGTTGAGAAAGTGTCCAAAAAGAAGCCTAATGTTTTTTATAAAGATATTTATTTTGATTCTATGAATGATGGTAAATCTGTAAATATTTTACACGTTGGCTCGTATGACGATGAAAACTCTTCTTTTGAGAAGATGGACTTATTCTGTAAGGAAAATGGATTGACTAGGAAATATGATTGGCATAGGGAGATTTATTTGAATAATTCTAATAGAACTGAGGAGAGTAAATTGAAAACTATTTTAAGATATTGTATAAAATAAATCAAAATTTATACGTTAATTTCTCTCAGGGATTGAAGACATAGACAAACTCCTCTCCAGCTTCGACGTGTGTACAAGTAAATAGTTCTGTTGCAAATCAATTTCACGTCTCCAGATTGTCGAGAGAGTCTTGTCTATGCACTTCAATCCACTAAGTTAGATATTATCCCTATAAAATTCGAT
>NZ_QUGE01000044.1:0-4397 GCF_003478825.1 Peptoclostridium sp. AF21-18 | reverse complement strand
GCTCTCGCCATATATCATCTCAACTGTTGTTTCCGAATTTCTTCACATTCATAAAAGTTTCTTTCTATCTTTTATTGTAGTCGTTGAGCTTTAGGAATTACTGGTTTTAAAGTTGTGTCCTATGTGGATTTCTCTACATACGAGGCTTAGTTAAAGTAATCTATAAATATATATTCTTATATATATTTATAGATTATTTTTAACTGTTAGTTACCTCCAAAATTATTCGTATTTATCTTTTCTATTATATCATAATTATTAAAAGTAAAATACAAATTAAAGAAATGCTTTTTAATTATACCTAATACGATAGAATTTTATTCATAGAGTCAACATATCCTCTTTTATATATAGATTGAACATATTTTTCATCTTTAATTAAATCTACATCCTTGCTATTTTCTAATTCATATTCTATATTGCTATTTGAGAAAACATCATATATTGCATCTATTATATCTATATGTTCTTTTTCTGCAATATATATTGCAAGTTTTGCCCAAATATTTCCAAGTGCTCGTGGATTTAATGGTTTAACTTTTGATCTTTGAACAAAATCATATATTCCATATGGTATGTTTGCTTTTTCTGAGAAAATCGATGCTGTTGCCTGATATGTATAACAATGCCACACCTCTGCACCATAGTAAATATCATAAATATTATCTTTTCCCAATAATTTTACAACTTCAGCTCTTGGTAAAAATTTAATTCTTACTATATATTCTATTATTGAACAGGTATAGGCAATATCTTTAAATTTATATTTTTCCATATTTCTTCACCCCTTTAAATTTTAAGTAGGTTATAGATTTTTCAGTCAGAAAACAAATTTGATTAGTTGGATAATTAAATTCTGCTAATTTCCAAAATTCTTCTCTTGTTATTATTCCATCATATAAATCATCTATATGATTATATATTTGATCATCTGCCATAGGTCCTTCAACTGATGCATGATATAAAATCACCATAAATATCTACTCTCCTTTTATTATAATATATTCAACTATTACTGTATAGAATTCAAAAGACTTTATATTCTTAAATAGTTTTATCCTTCCTATATTGAATTCTTTCCTTTCATACGTAATTTATACAAATAATATTTAAAAGTACATTTATAAAAGAAGAATATTAATTGATTTTTAATATAAAAAAAGATACCTTGATAAAATCTCTTCTATCAAGGTATCTCAAACTAGGATATATAGTTATATTTCTTGCAAAATAAACTACACTATTTAATTGTCTACAGATTATTCTCCGCAGCATCCACCGCAACCACCGTCGCAGCTGCAGCTCTGTCCTACCATTGATTCTGGTATTACTCTGAATCCAAATCCTGTATCTTCTATTACTATATCTCCGTAAACTTCATATTCATTAGGAGCCATTACGAAAGTAAGACCTTCTACTTCTGTGAAAACATCTCCTTCTTCCATTTCATCTAAAGCTAATCCGAAAGATGGACCACTACAAGCAACTCCCTGGAAATATACTCTTATATTCTGTGGTTTATCAGTATTTTCAGCTAATATAGATTTTAAAGTTTCTATTGCTGTATCTGGAACTGTTATTTTCATTTTGTTACCTCCAAAGTAATTTATTTTTTTAATATTTTACATTCTAATCCTATATTAATACTTTTTAAGAAATAAAAAAAGATGCCTTTGTAAAAAAGACATCTTTCTATAAGTCGCGCTTTGTTAATAGTTTTTTTCTATTTATCTATACAAATATTTCTATTCATATAACTTGGCATTATATGCGAATATTATTCGCAGCATCCACCACAACCACTGTCGCAGCTGCATCCCTGTCCTACCATTGATTCTGGTATTACTTTGAATCCAAATCCTGTATCTTCTATTACTATATCTCCATAAGCTTCGTGCTCTTCTTTACTCATTACGAATTTTAAATCTTCGTGTTCGTAAGTTAAGTCGTTATCTTCTACCTGATCTAAAGCTAGACCAAAAGCTGGTCCACTTCAAGATACTCCCTGGAAGAATACTCTTATATTATCTGGCTGATTTGGATTTTCTGCTAATATAGATTTTAAAGTTTCCGCTGCTGTTTCTGGAACTGTTATTTTCATTTTGTGTTAATCTCCTTTCACTTATTGATTGTCTGTAGTCTATTAATACCCACCAGGGTATGTCCTAAACAACTTTACTCAAATATTATACCATAATTGCTATTTTGAGTGAAGTTTTAAATACTTTTTTTCTATAATATTATCGACGTAATCTATATCGATTCTTGTTTATTTTTATACCCACAAATTTTCTTTTGTATCATATTTTTAATTTTTTATTTATATTTTTATTATTTTAATTTGTTATCAATATAATTTCACTATAAATATATATAAATTTTAAATTTTCTAATTTATTTCTATTTTTAAATAATAAGTATATATAGATAATTCCTTTATTTTTTTATAAAAATTAGCCATAATATTTTAATTTTAGAATATTATTATTCTGACATTTATGTTATAATGATATTGTTGTTTAAGAGAAAATTTAATATTTAGGAGGAAGAAAATGCAAGAAAGTAAAAAATCAGCAATACTAGAATTTTTCGGTCTTATTTTAGGATGTATATCAATGAGTGTTGGGATAAACGCATTCCTTAAACCTCATACAATAGCTCCTGGTGGATTAAGTGGGCTATCAGTAGTTTTAAACAAAGTTACTGGAATACCAGTATCTGTTATAATGCTTATCATAGGTGTGCCACTTGTTCTACTTACTTTCAAAATAATGGGTGTTAAAAACTCAATGAAAACTCTTTTCGGTACTTTACTGTTCTCATTTATGGTTCAGGCTACTGATGGACTATCTCGTATGAATTTAACACACGACGCACTACTATCAGCTATAGCAGGTGCTGTACTTATCGGACTTGCACTAGGTATAATGTTCAAAGTTGATGCTTCAACTGGTGGAACGGATTTAATAGCACTTATACTTAGTAAAAAATTCCCTAACCTAAAACCAACTCAGTTTATGAGCTGCCTTGATGGTATGGTAGTTATCTCAGCTGGTATAGTAAACAGAAGTATAGAAACTGCTCTTTATTCAGGATTAGCACTTTTCATAATAGTTAAAATCGCCGACATAGTAATGGAAGGATTTGAAAGTTCAAAAGCATTCTTCATAATAAGCGAAAAAGAAGAAGAACTAAGATCTGCAATAACTAGTGAACTTGATAGAGGGTTAACTATAATAAATGCAAGAGGTGGATACACTAATCAGAATAAAGACTTATTCCTTGTTGTGCTTAATAATAAAAGACAGGAAAATGGACTAAAAAAATTAGTAAAAAGAATAGATCCAAAAGCTTTCTTAATCGTGACAGATGTTCATGAAGTATTAGGAAACGGATTTAAAGAAATAGAATAATATAAAAAGGAACAATAGAATGACTTATACAGTTACTTCTCTTGTTCCTTTTTTATGCTTTTTAAATTAATTTATAGTATATTTACTTACAATATTTTTATCTAATTACATATTTTCAACTAAATTTAACATCTTCTCTGGGTCTTCAGCAGCTTTTACTTTTCCATTCGCTTCAATGATTACCCCTTCCTCATCTATAAGATAAGTAGTTCTCACAACACCCATTGAAACTTTTCCAAAATTCTTCTTTTCTTTCCAAACATCATAAGCCTGTATTGCTTCTAACTCTGTATCTGAAAGAATTGTAAAAGAAAGTCCCTGTTTTTCTTCAAATCTCTTATGTGATGCCACACTATCCTTGCTAATTCCAAGAACAACAACCCCATTTTCCTCAAACTTAGGTGCTCTCTCACTATACCCACAAGCCTGTTTAGTACAACCAGGTGTATTATCTTTTGGATAGAAATATAAAAGAACCTTCTTTCCTCTATAGTCCGCTAAACTATGCATATCCCCATTCTGATCTGGTAATGTAAAACTTGGTGCCTTAGTACCTACTTCTAACATATCGTATCCCTCCATATAAAACAAATTTCATAAATTTACTATTTCATTAACATATTCATTATATACCCTAATCATATTCTCAGTAAACTAATTTTCGCTAGAAATCAATATATTAAAGAAAATCCTCCTAGTAAAAATTTTACAATCTGTTCCTTTTTCCTAAGGATGTTTTAATATTTTGTTAGAATATTAGAATGGGGGTTGTTTGCAATATTTAGAAAGCGACTCTTTTTAGGATTTGGATAACATATTAAATTCCACTGACAATCTGCATGGCACTTTTTTCAATAGCTTCGAGCAGCGCTCGAACTAGACAGAAAAAGTGCCGAAGCCTGGAAGGGAATTAATATGTTATAAAAATCCTTTATCAAGTAGGGGCTAACTTGTAGCCCCTCTCACACCACGGAGCGTGCCGTT
>NZ_QUGE01000043.1:0-5484 GCF_003478825.1 Peptoclostridium sp. AF21-18 | reverse complement strand
ATATTACCATAGAAGGCGATTAAATTTACAGACTTTTTTTCATATACTCAAAAAAAGTGGGTATCTGAGTATAATATTTTACTCATTGCCCACTTTTTGTTTTTCTAAATTTTTATATTATCTTTCAAATACAACTTTTATCATTTCGTCATTTATCTTCTTATCATCTAAAACTATTGGAATATTTACTCTTGTAGCACTCTCTCCTTCTACAAGTCTTCCCTCAAACAAATCTTCCTCTGTAGAAACAACACTCATAAAATCATCCCTAAACATATCAGAATTCATTAAGTAAATCGCAGCAATAACGTCCCAAAGTACTATAAAATCGTAGTTGTATTTTTCTTTAAACTCTCTCATCCACTTTTCAATCTTATTGATTATAAATTCATTTTTAATATTATTTCCTAAAGCTTTAACCTTATCTAGCTCATTAGTTCCAAACTCTACATCCATGCATCTATTTCCAGTTAGTATAGACACATTTTTATATTTTTTAATAGCTACTTCTGCTCCCTTAGGGCATACAGAGAAATTCAGTTCTTTCATTATCTTATCTCCAAAGTATAAATCGCCTGTTATTCCACCCATAAGTACTACAGAGTTTAATTTTTCTCCTATTTCATTATCTATCATATAGGCATCATAAAGATTCTGCATAGATCCAGTTGCCAATAAATCTATTTCATTTGGATATTTGTTCGCCATTTCTACTATGAATTTTGCTGCTTCATTTGATTCAAAGTTTCCGTCATCTTCAAATCTTTTATATCCAAATCCTGTATAATCATTCATTTCAAATTTTCCTCTACCTTTGTAGACATTTAAGTTTATACCTAGGTCTTCTACAAGCTCTAATGTCTGTTTATGAACGTATTCTAAAGAATCATTGGCATAAGTTGTGCAAACACCAAGAAGTTCCACATCCTTATTTTCAACTAGATAAACTAGTGCTAGACCATCGTCGATATCTCTATTATCTAAGCCCATAGTATTGTCGCAATCGTAAATAACTTTTTTCATAATATCACCTAATCCCTATATATATTTGTTTTCTTTACTACTATCCCTATTTTATCTCCTACTTCGTATCTATTCATATCGAAGTCGTCTACTTTTATAGTTCTTTCCCCTATATTTAGAATATATTTCATTTTAGTGCCTGAATATACAACTTTTTTAACTTCTGCTGAGAATACTTTACCTTCTAGGTTGATGTTTTCTTTTACAAATTTGTTTAGAGCATTTTCAAAATCATTTTGTGCATCTGCTTCTTTGTGTATGTCTATATCTTCAGGTTTTATAAGTATTGTTGCTCCGTCTATCTCAATAAAGTTGTCGTCTACCATAAATTTTGCTGCTGCTTTTGTTTTAGGGTTAGTGTAAACTTCTTCTGGATAGTCTATTTGCTCCAGTTTCCCATTTAACATTATGGCAATTCTATCACTGAATAGTATGGCTTCTTCTTTATCATGAGTAACTAAAATCATAGTTGTATTATGTTTTTTCTGAAGTCCTATTGTCAATTCCCTCATTCTTTCTCTAAGATTCGTATCAAGGCTAGAATATGCTTCATCTAATAATAATACTTCTGGCTCTACTGCCAATGCTCTGGCAAGTGCAACTCTCTGCTTTTCTCCACCAGAAATCATAGATACTTTTTTCTTTTCATATCCTTCAAGTCCTATGTCAGATAAGAGATCTTTTACTTTTTTATCTATTTCATCTTTGCTCTTTTTTCTAACTCTAAGTCCAAATGCTATGTTTTCATATACATTCATATGTGGGAATAGTAGGTTTTCCTGATTTACAATAACTATATTTCTTTTGTTTGCGGCTTTTGATGTTATGTCCTCTCCATCTAGGATTACTTTTCCCTCAAAATCATCAATTAAACCCGCTACTATGCTAAGCGTTGTACTTTTCCCACATCCAGATGGGCCAAGTATACTTATTCTTTCACCTTTTTTTACCTGTAAATTTAATCCATCTAATACATTTTTATTAGAGAATTTCTTTTGTATATTTTGTAATTCAAGTTTATACATATTTTATTCCTCTATTTTCTATATTTATATTCTTTTGTGATTAATTTTTATATTATAACTTTAGATATATTTATAATCTTCTAGCTCGTTTTTGTACATTTTTTTCATTATATATTCCATAGCTATAAGCAATACTATTGTACTAGCTATGAATATCAATCCATAAACAGATCCCAACATTCTATCCCCTGATTGTATGAACGGGAACATTTCCATTGTAAATGTAATTATTTTTCCACCGCCTATTAAATATACAAGGAAATACTGACTGAATGATACAATGTAACACATCATTGCAGCTGATATTACTCCAGGCATTATCATTGGTGCAACTATTTTTAGAAATACATCTTTTTTACTTGCACCGAGTGTATATGCTTGATCTATGTATCCTCTTCCAGTTATTAAAAATACATCTTTTATCATATTTACAGCATATGGTATGCAAGGAACTATGCTCACTAGTATTATCCCTAAGTATGTTCCAGCAAGGCCCATTTTTATAAATTCTATGTTTAGTCCCATTCCTATAGATACTGGTGGTATTATCACTGGTGAGAATACTAACATTTCTACAAATTTTTTACCTTTAAAATTCTCAAATGCTAATGCTTTTGCACATGGAATTGATATTGCTATTGTTATTATTGTAGTCATTAGAGATATGAATATGCTGTTTTTTAGTGTATGGATTACTCTGTCGCTGTTTTGTATTACATATTCCCATCCTCTAACTCCAAAGTTTGTAGGCATTATATCCGGCCATATGTAATTATTTGTAAAGGACCACAGTATCATGGATAGTATTGGAATTATAATAGAAAGTATAGATAAGGCTAGAAGTAGCTTCATCGTAAGTTTTTTCCAATTCATATTTTTTCTCCTTTTTTATACTTTATTCTAAAGTTTTTTAATTTTTTTCATTCATAACAATTCTTTTGATAATTGTATTAAATAGTAGTACGAATAATACACAAAATGCTATTATTACCATATTCATAGCCATAGCATATGGTCTATTTGTCATCATAGGATTTTGGTATTCGATAAATGCTTGAACTGCTATTGCTTTTGGTACTGTTGCCCCTAGTAACATTGGTATTTCATATGATCCAAACGAGAACGAGAATATTATTGTGAATACAGATAGTATTGTAGGTAGTAGCATCGGAAGTGTTACTTTTCTAAATGCGTACCATTTAGATGCACCTAAGTTTATTGCTGCCATTTCATGTTTGCTACTAAGTCTTTTTAGTACTGCCAAGCATGTCAGCATAACATATGGCGTTTCTTTCCATATATATGCTAGTATTATTCCGATTCCATTTGAACTAAATAGTATATTTGAAAATATTTCTTGTGCATTTTTTACTCCCATGCTATAAAGTATTCTCGCAAAAAATCCTGAGTCCGATAAGAATGTTATTGCAAATAGAGCAACTGTTATGTGTGGTACTACTATTGGAATTTTGTATATATATTCTTTTTTAGATTTTAAAGAAACTATCAAACTAGCTATTATTATTCCAAGTACAACAGCTATTATCGACGATATTGCACTTATGTATAAAGTAAATGATAGACTTTTTAAGAAACTAGAATTTGTAAATATTTTAGTGTAGTATTCTAATGTTATTTCTTTCATACCTATAAATGAGAAATACCCCAAGCTTTGTACAAAAGCTCCTAAAATCCCAAATACTAGTACAAATAATAGAAGTGCTACAACTGGCATAGTTTCCAAGTATGGTCTATATTTTGATTTTCTAGACATTTTCTTCTCCTATTATATTCTATTTTTTATTTTTTAATATAGCACAAAGGATATTCGAAAAACGAATATCCTTTACTTTTATTTATTATTCTATTTTTTTATCATTAATTTATAATTATTTACCTGGTATTTCTTCAGTCCATATTTTTTCTATTACAGGAACTATTGCTGATGGTAGCTCTGGCTGTCTTTTTGAAAGTAATTCGCTCTGAAGTAATGTTGCAGGTCCTATTTCTACACTATCTAGTGTAGTTCTCTGTTCATCAGAAAGTTTTTCATTATCTAATACTGGTAAGTCACCCCAAACTTCTGGTTTGTATTTTTCCATCTGAGATTCAAATCCTAGTATTTCATTTATAACTACCATTGCACCAGCTTTGTTTGGAGCATTTTTAGCTATTGCTAGGAAATGAGTGTTTCCTATTGTTCCCTTGTCAAATACACAAGTTCTTGTTGATTCAGGGTATGTCCCATTGCTTATTAGTGATGATGCATGGTTTGGATTATAGCTTACATTGAAGTATAAGCTTCCATCTGCAAACATATTATCCTGCTGAGTTGAGTCAGTTGGATATGTTTCACCCTTTTTCCAAAGGTATGGTTTTAATTCTTTTAGATAGTCCATAGCTGGTTTTATAGCTTCTCTTACAGCTTCTTCATCAGTTGGATCTATATCTTTTAATTTATCATAACCTACTTTTTCATATATTATATTTCTTACAAATGCAGAACCTGTAAAGTCTGGTAATGCTGGATATGTGAATTTACCAGGATTCGCTTTAGCAGCTTCTAATAATTCATCCGCATTTTTTATAGGTTTCACTTTATCTGAATTATATTCCATAACAACCTGTGCTTTTCCAAATGGAGCTTCGTATCCATCAGTAGGATATCCAAAGTCTAGTTTTGTATCGTCAGCATCACCATTTACATATTTTTCAAAGTTTGGAAGTTTTTCTGTAAATGGTCCAAATAATAAGTTATTTTCTTTGGCAGTATAGAAGTTTTCTCCATTTATCCATATAACATCTATATTACCTTTTTCTTCGTTAGCCTGTACACTGTTCTGAAGGTTGTTTAATATTTCATCTATATTCATACCAACTCTTTTAACAGTTATATTATGTTCTTTTTTTAATTTTGGAGCAATGTATTTATCTATGTAGTTGTTTGTCTGATCAGATCCACCCCAACCATAGAATGTTACAGTTGTTCCTTCAGCTTCTTTTAATGCTTCTTCATAAGACATTTTTGTATATTTGTCTTCTGTTGATGATTCTTTCTGGTTTTCTCCAGAAGAACAACCTGTTAATAAAAGAGCTGCTGATAAAACTATTGCCGAAAGTTTTTTTGCAAATTTCATTTTTATCCTCCTCAATAATATTTTATAAATTCAATTTTTGTGCAACGAATTTATCGATTTTATATAATATATATTCCTATTTTAAAATTATATTATCTATTATGTAAAAAATCTATACTATATTAAATATTTACTTATAATATTTTTTAATATGTATATATAATAATTTTATATATACATTCTACTTAATTTTTTTAAGAGCTATTTTTGCATAAAAAAAAGATTACGTGGCTACGTCCTACTCTTCCAGGGGCCTTCGCCCCAAGTACCATCAGCGATAGAGAGCTTAACTTCTGTGT
>NZ_QUGE01000042.1:0-8968 GCF_003478825.1 Peptoclostridium sp. AF21-18 | reverse complement strand
TTTATGGACTTTCACCACAGATTAATAGCATGCCCGTCATACTAAAAAAGGACCTATTGCAAAACTTGCAACAAGTCCTCGTTTATAGGTTAATGTAACTTAGTGGATTGAAAAACATAGACAAAACATCCTCGACAATCTGGAGACGTGCAGTTTGTTTGCAACATAACTTTTTTACTTGTACACACGTCGAAGCTGGAGAGGAGTTTGTCTATGTTTTCAATTCCCAAGATATATTAATCTATAAATTTTCTATCATATTTTTAACTAGTTCGTATGAAACTACATCGTAATTCATTTCATTTGGTGCACTTGCATAAGAGTAGCTTACATTATTCTTATGAGTTGTTGGATCTTCAACCCAAGCCTTACAAGAACTATGAACCTGGTTTATTCCAGTATAATCCATTATCTCGTCCATATTCCCTACATTAACTCCACTACCTGCAAGTATTTCTATTTTGTCGCCGTATTTTTCCTGAAGATTTTTTATTACTTCTTTTCCTTCTATAGCTTTTGGCTCTAATCCACTTGTAAGAACTCTATCTATTCCAAGCTCGATTAAAGTTTCCATAGTTTTGTATGGATCTGCTACACAGTCAAAAGCTCTGTGGAATACAGCTTCTCCGTTGTATTCTTTTATTATTTTTACAATCTCAGCAGTTTTTTCTTTATCTACTTCTCCATCTTCAGTTAAAAATCCAAACGCTAAACCATCTGAACCATTTTTCATAAGAAGCTCTGCATCCATCTTCATCACTTCATAATCTACATCGCTGTAATGGAAGCCTGCTCCTCTTGGTCTAAGCATTGATATAACTAAAAGATTTGTATTCTTTTTAGTTAGTACTAATGTCGCTAAAGAAGGTGTAAGTCCTCCTAGATGTAACGCACTATTTAACTCTATTCTCTTTGCACCCGCTCTATCTGCATTGTATGCGTCTTCATAACTTCCGCAGCATATTTCAACTATTTTTTCCATTTTATCAAATCCTATCTACTAAATAATAATCCTTATTTTGACGTAATACCGCCTATTTTAACTTGCGTGTTTCTGGTAATCTTAAAATAAATTTTCTCTACTAACTAATCACTTTTACAATAATCTTTTAAATAATCTCTTTTACAATCAATCTTTAAATAATCTCTTTTTTCCTTTTAAAACAATCCTCTAAACAATTTTAATCACTAAACAACCTTATATATTAACTATATATTCGCTAAGTAGTATATACCTAACCCGTATATCTTAGCATTTGATATTAAGTCTTCTACCTTCATCCATTCATTTGGAAGATGTCCTATTCCCTTCTGTCCAGGGAAACTTGGCCCAAATGGAACTATATTAGGCATTAGTTTTGCGTATGTTCCGCCAGTTGTTGTCACAGGAGTTCCGTCAAGTCCTGTAACCAACTCATACGCATTCTGAAGACTTCTAACCATATCGCTGTCTTTTTCAAATCTAACTGGAGTATAATGGCTTACGCATTTTACTTCCATTCCATTTGATTTTTCCTCTATTGTACTTATTATCTTCTCTACAGTAAGTCCCACAGGATATGAGAATGTTACAGAGAAAATAACTTTGCCGTCCTCGTATCTTAATTTATAATTTCTCATTTCATTTACACCAAATTCTTCGCTCTTATAATCAAGACCTAAGCTTTCCGCATTTGGCTTAGCGTTCATAAAGTATGTATTTACAAACGCAAAGAATTCAGCTATATTTTTTTCTTCTGTTGAAATTTCTACAACAGCTCTACCTCTTTCTGCATATACTACTGGGTATTTGCAGTCTGGTGTCCATCCCATTACAGGTGGTTTTTCTTTTTCTAGGTAGTATTTTAAATCTTCAAATCCTGTTTCTTCATCACATCCAAAGATTATTCTGACCGGTCTTTTTAATTCCACATTTAACTGCTTTATTGCATATAAAGCGTATAAACAAGATAGTATCGGTCCTTTATTATCTAATATCCCTCTTGCGTAAATATATCCTTCTTCTTCATGTGCACTAAATGGATCATGTTTCCAACCTTCTCCAACTGGAACAACATCTAAGTGACCTATTATACCTATATAATCTTCACCTTCTCCATACTGTGCCCATCCAATGTAATTATCAAGATTTTTAGTTTCAAAACCTAAGCTCTCTGCTAATTTCAATGTTTCATCTAAAGTTAAGGCTATATCCTTACCAAATGGAGCATTTTCTTCGGCTTTTGTTTCGACACTCGGCATCTTGACAATCTTTTTAATTCCTTCAATCATTTCTGATGAATTTTTTTCAATCTGCCGAATTATCTTTTTTTCCATTTATTTTTCCTCCAATGGTGCAGTTCTTGTTTTCATGTAGTTGTCTAACCACTCCTGGCTAGCTACTTCATGTATGCATTTTCCGTCTACATTTTTAGTTAAGTATACTATTGGTTCCTGTCCTTCTGTAGCTACTGCAAATGAGAAACCTTCTATATTTGTAGCAACTCCCCATTCTCCTTTGTTGTTCATAGCTATTAGAGATAAATCTCCTGCTTTTCCTCTTCTTTCTATTAATTCTTTGTTTAAGTCGTTTACTGCTATTTCACAAGCTTCCTGAGGATGTTTTCCTTCTTTCATAAGTCTTACTATTTCATAAGATATACATCCTTTCATAAGGTCTTCACCTAGTCCTGTTGCACTAGCTCCACCTATTTTTGAATCAACATAGAATCCTGATCCAGATATTGGAGAATCCCCTACTCTACCTTTTCTCTTCATGAATAATCCACTTGTAGAAGTAGCTGCAGTCATTTTACCATGAGTATCTAGACAAACCATACCTACTGTATCATGTCCTGAATATGGGCTTATTTCCTGCTGTTTAACTTCTTTAACTCTGTTTTTGTAGTGTATTTTTGCTCTATCTGTAAGCATATTTTTTCTTTCGAATCCTTCTTTATGAGCAAATTTTTCCGCTCCTTCTCCTACTAACATACAGTTTACTTTTTCATGAGATAATCTTCTAGCTATTGATATTGGATTTGCATAGTCTTTTATTGCTGCTACTGCACCTATATCTAATGTATCTCCATCCATGTATGCTGCATCTAGTTCTACTTCCATTTCTTCATTTGGAAGTCCACCGTATCCTACTGATTTGTAGAATGGGAAGTCTTCTACTTCTTTTATTGCTGTTTCTATTGCATCCCCTGCATCAGCACCTTCTTTTAGCATTTTATCTGCTTCTGTTATTCCTTCTACTGCCATACGCCATGTTGCTATTATTCCCCACATGCTCGTTACCTCCTATATTATACAGAAAGGATGCCTAAAAAAGCATCCTCCCCCATTTTTTAATTTAAAAACAATATTTTGATACTATTTCTGAACAATCATCGCCTTCGTGCATAGCTTTTGCTAATTCACACATAGCGTCTAATGATTCATTTAATCCAAATCCACCTTTTTTAGGTGTTTTTATTATATGCACTTTATCTTTGTACTCAGCTATTGTTTCTTCATTTTCTACTGACATAGCTGCAAATGCTTTTGCGTCTGTTGTATTGTTTATATCGTTAGCTACTCTAGCAGCCATTTTTCCATATCCTAAGTAGTTTAAACATGGTCCACACATTACAACATCTGCTTTTAATTTATTTACCATTGCGCAAAGTTTTCTACTTACTTCATCTGGGTTAGCGGCATAAGTACCGTCACCGCAGTAA
Source organism: Peptoclostridium sp. AF21-18 (assembly GCF_003478825.1). Taxonomy (NCBI): domain Bacteria; kingdom Bacillati; phylum Bacillota; class Clostridia; order Peptostreptococcales; family Peptoclostridiaceae; genus Peptoclostridium; species Peptoclostridium sp. AF21-18. The sequence continues at coordinate 5,264 of NZ_QUGE01000042.1, read as the reverse complement.
AGACAAGCTATTACTTTTCCGCCTATTTTCTTTAAAGACTGTTCCATCATTACAGCAGGACCTATTACTTCTTTTTTAGCTCCTAGTGGCACATCGTGGTCATCTTTTATACCTGCACCTGACTGTATCTGGTCGTAAATCATTATAATTCTCATATTAATTCATCTCCTAAATCTTATAGATCGTCGAATGATAGGTCATCTAATGATATATCTTCATCGTCTTCTTCAACGTTACTCATTTCTTCCTGTAAGTACTGTTTGTCTAGTATTTTTATGAATGGCATGTATATAAATACACCTAATACTAGAAGTATTGCCTGAAGTATTGCTCCTACCCAGTTTGTAGCAAGGAATCCTGATATTACAAGTGGTGTTGTCCATGGTATATTAACACCTGAACATATTGGAACAAAGTTCATCGCCATTGCAAAGTATGATATTACTATGTTTATAGTTGGCACTAATATGAATGGTACTAACATAGCAGGGTTTAAAACTATTGGTAAACCGAATAATATTGGTTCATTTATTCCGAATATACCTGGTACTAATGACATTTTACCAAGATTTTTTATACGTTTTGATTTACAGAATAATAACATTGCTATTACTAGTGATAATGTTGAACCTGCACCACCAAATGTTGCAAATAAATCCTGGAACTGCTGGCATATTATATGATGTTCTCCAGCTACGTTTCCTGCAGATAAAGTCTGAAGTATTGGGTTGAATACCGCACCAACAACAGATCCACCATTTACTCCGAAGAACCAGAATATATGTAAGAATATGTAAGCTATTACCATTGCTCCTAAAGTATCTCCAAGGTTTAGAAGTGGAGTCTGTAAGAATTCGAATATTATCTGGAATACATCTGTTCCCATGTATCCGAATATTAAGTTAACAGCAAAGAATATTATCATAACTACTGCTGCTGGTATTAAAGCTGCGAATGATTCTTCAACTGTTGGAGGTACACCTGCTGGCATTTTTATTGTCCAACCTCTTTTTTCAACAAATGTATATATATGTACTGATATGAATGCACAGAATATACCAACGAAAATACCTTTAGCTCCTAACCATCCTAGAGGCACACCAGTTAAACTAACTGCCTGAGCAACACCATTTACATCAACTTCACCAGTTACTGTATATGGCATTATTAAGAACCAAGAAACTAATGCTGTAGCAGCACCGAATAATTTATTCGTACCTAATTTTTCTGCAAAAGAATATGCAATACCCATAACTGCAAATACCGCCATTATTGTGAATGTAGCATCTGCTGGTTTTGATATATAACCTGCTAAAGTCTGTCCAGTTGCCTGATTTACAACTGTTCCTTCAAGAAATTCTATCCACGCTGGTATAGGGAAGTTTGCTATTAATAGGAATATAGATCCACCTATTAATAGTGGTGTTGATAGTAAGAACCCATCACGAATTGACATTAAGTATTTGTTACGTCCTATAGCTTCTGCTAAGGGCATTAAAACTTTTTCAAGTTTTTTCATCATAAGCCTATCTCTCCTTTTTAATTTTTGTGTTTTGATTTTTGTGTTTTGTATTTTGATATTGTTTTTAATTTCTTACTTTTTGCTACTTCATTTTACTTTTTTAACTTTTGTGTTTTTGTTTCATTTTTGTGTTTTATTACTCTGTAAACTTTTACTAATTATTTGTTTGATTTTATTAATTTTATAGCTGTTTTTAGAACCTTTTCTCCGTTCATCATACCGTAATCTCCCTGATCTATAAGAGCTATTGGTACATTTAATGAGCTATACTGTGCAACTATTTCTTCGTACATGAATTTTATCTGAGGCCCAAGTAATATACAATCTGGACAATCATTTTTTAATATATCTCCCATCTGTGGGTAAGGGAAAGCTGCAACTTTTATTGGTAAATTGTGGCTATCTGCTACTCCCTGCATTTTACTAGCTAACATACTAGTTGACATTCCGTTACTGCAAAATAAATAAACTTTTTTCATTTTATATATCCTCCTATTTTTCTAACGCTGCTATACGTTTATTTAACTTGATTATTTCTTCAGCCATAAGTTTAGCTGTTTCTGCTGCCATTAACTGGTCTTCAGCATGCATTAATAATATATTTATATTTACTGCTTCTCCTGCAGCTTCTTTCTGTATTAAACCTGCATGAGCTTTATGTCCTTCTAAGAACACTTTCTGTCCTTCTTTTATAATTTCTTCAGCTTTTTCAAATTCACCTTTTTCTGCTAATCTCATTGCTTCTATATAATTTGATTTAGCAGTCCCTACTGCTGATATAATCTGAAAACTTATTAATTCTAATTCATTCATTAACTTTACCTCCACTTTCTATAATGCTATTATACTAGGCAATTGATTTCCTATGACTGTACTCACATTTCCTAAACTTAGGAAATTATTTACACATAACTACTCTAGTACTTCCTATGTAGTCGTGGATTGCTTTATGATCTTTAGTAAATATAACCATACCAGCACTTACAACACATACTGCTAGACCAACATACATTAATCCAGATACTATTTCTATACCTGTTAATAATGTAAATACCTGATGCCATATTGCACTCGCTGTCACTAAAGAACCTTCCACTACTATTATTCCTACTAACTGTCTTAGGAACATATTCTTAAATGTAATTTCTTCTTCATCATCTTTTACTATTTGGATTTTACAAATTTTCTTACCTAAAGTCTGTCCCTTTGTAATCCATGTCGGAACAGCTACAAAGTAAAATAAAGCAAACACAAAACCTAAACATCCCGCTATTAAACCATAATGGTTAGGGAATTCTAATATATTCTGTTTAAGCACACTTCCAAAGAGCTTCTGAGATATCATAGCTATTGGAAAAGCTGTAACAAGACCACCTAAATACCAGTCTATTAAATAACTTAAAAATCTTCTTGTTAAAGGTACATCTTCGTATCTTTTTTTAGTGCTTTTATCTATTTTTTTAACTAAATTGCTCTTTTTATTTTTCTTACTCATATTTCCTCCTATTAATTTTCTACATTTATAATATACTTATTCTAATACTTCCTTTTCTATACCTACTCTAACACTTCTTTCATAAAGTCGTCGTAGTTGTTTACAGCTAGAAGTCTAGCCAATTTCTTTGAATCAGTTACAGTATTTGATAGCCATTCAAAGAATATCTTCAATAAACTGTTGTCTGTATCTCTTATTCCAAGAAGGATTATCAATCTAACATCGAAATCCCCCCATTTTACAGCCTTATCCAACACCATAACAGAAAGACAGGATTCTTTTGTAGATACCTCCATTGAATGAGGCACTGCAAATCCATAAGAGAACGATGTGGCAGACATACTTTCTCTTTTAAAAACATCTTCTGTATATCTCTCATCAGCTAAATCTTTCTCAACAAGCTCATTGCATAGCTTATTTATTATCTCATCTGATGATTTATATGTTTCATGAACATGGAATAAATCTCTTCTAATCATCTTTCTTACCAAAATTTTAAACTCTGAGCTATATCTTTTCTTATCTAGCTGATTTAAAAGCTGGAATATTTTACTCTCATCTTCATAATTTAAAAACAAACTTATTTGAATTGTAGGCACATCTAAATTATGCTTAATCTGTAAAGTAGTTATTATAAAATCTGGTTCATATTCCATAACCTGACTTTCCTCAAAGAACGTAAACATCTTAACTACTTCCATCCTATCTCCAAAACGGCTATTTAATTTTTCAATGCACGGTTTTGAAAGCATCTGGTTGTGTGGCATAATCACAACTGCTCTATACTTCTGCACACTGTCTATTCTCTCGTATGCAGCTCCAAGATGAAGTGCTAAAAACTCTATCTCTGACTCGTCTATTACATATCCTGTGAATTTTTCTATAACCTTTGCTGAATGTATCGCCATTTCAAATACTAAAGGATATTTACGCTTAATTTCCTTTAAGTATAGAGTTGTAACATCGACCTTGTTTCTCTGTCTTTCTATAAGTGACCGTATATGTGTTTCAAGACCAACTTTTAAATCCCAATCCTTAGAAAAATCAACCCCAAAATACTCGGCAATCTGTTCTATTAACCGGTCTATAAGTCTTTTAACCTCTTCCTTATTATTGTTTAACTTTCTATAATTTCCTGAGCTCTTTCCTAAAAGAAGAAGTGAAAATCTCTTAACCTCGTCATCTACTATCTCAATATTAAGAAGTTTGCTCACCCTTTCAAAAAATTCATAAGACACATGATACTCAGTACTTTCCATAAGTCTTTCATCGATATCACTTGTAAGGTAGTTGTGATTTATAATTCTCTCAATCGCAACACCTGCGTGCATCATAATCATAGGAAATGTAGTTTCCCTTATCTTATAATCATACTTCTCACAAACTTCTTCAAAAATATCTTTTATAACAAGAAGGTCAAAATCTGTCCAAAAGTCTGCTATAGAATTTAAGTTCATGAAATTACCATGAGTTTCCTCTGTAAGTAGATATTTATATAACTTTCTCTTATCTATCTCCTCACCCTCAAGTCTAATATGATTCTTAGATCTAATCAGCTTTAAACTAGGATAATTCTCTATAATCTTTCTTATCTTCTTTAAATCATTATCTATAGAGTATCCACTCACGAAAACTCTCTCCTGTAGCTGAATTAAATTAATCTCCTTATTTCTAAACAACAGCTCCTGAATAATCCAAATACATCTCTCATGTGCAGTCTGTGGAACAATTTCCTTTACCTCTATATCCTGATTAGCCAAAAGAATATCGTCTATATGATACCCTGCTCTCCTATTAGACTCTATAAGCTGACAATCATAGTATTTATTTATAGCTTCAATATCTGAGCGAATAGTTCTATCAGTAACATTAAGAATCTTTGCAATCTCTTTTCCAGTCATCCAATTATTTGAATCACTCAATATATTTATAACATTCATCTGCCTATTACTCAGCATACCTATCATCCTTTCCCAAACTTAATTTATATTAGTTATTTATATATATTCATTACTTTTACTAATTTTTATTTTGATTTTTATAAATTCACTAACTTTTTTTCACTCTAGTTCCTATATTAATAATATACTAATACCTTTTCCTAATCTACTATTTCCATTTCCTAACAGACAGGAAAATTCCTAACTCATTAGGAAAATTACCCACCTTAACTCGACAATCTGCAGGCGACTCGTGAACTGCTCCCCTCTGAGTGGACAAGTGAAATAAATAAATTCACTTTAAACT
>NZ_QUGE01000041.1:0-10163 GCF_003478825.1 Peptoclostridium sp. AF21-18 | reverse complement strand
AAAAAATACTCCAATCGTTAGATTCTTAAGTCCAACAAATTGGAGTACCTACATGTGGGTTTTAATTACAACAAAATATTTTACTTACATGCACGTCGAAGCCTGGAGAGAAGTTTGTCTATATACTATTATGCTTCGCATAGTAACAAATAATTGGCTAATTTTTCTTATTATATTCATTAATAAGAAGTAAATTATAACCACTTATACAATAAAAAAGGGTGTTGCAACTATTGCAACACCCTATAGTTCTTATAATTCTTTTTTCCATAATCCGTGTAAGTTACAGTATTCGTATACAGCAACTGGTTTTTCACCTTCAAGTAAAGCGAATTCAGCAACTGGTTTTTCACCTGGTTTAAGGTCTTTTCTACGTACTCCCTGATCTGTTTCAAGAAGTATGAACATTATGTAGTGTTTGTCTTCCATTGGATGTTCTACTGAACCAACCTGAGCTTTTACTACGTTTCCTTCAACACATACTTCTGGAACGTGTTTTTCTGTAGCTGCATCTACTGTATTTGGAACTAGTTCTGTCATTTTCTGTCCACAGCACATTAATGGTACTGGAGTTTCATATACTACCTCAACTAAATTTTTACATCTTTCACATAAATAGAATTTTGTCATTTTAAATTCCTCCTAATAATTGACACTTTGTGTCGTATTTTTTATTTTAATTTGATTCTTACCTTAGCAATAATAGGATTGATTAAATTTCTCATCGAAAATTTTTCTCATCTTACTCAATCACTTATTAATATAATTACCCGTTAAAATCTTCTTTAAACATATAAAAGTAAAAAAACAAAAAATTTTGAAAAAAATATAAAAAACAAAATTTCAAAGGTGTATAATTTAATATATACTCAAAGAAAAACGATAATAAATACAAAAGTATAAATCATATGAAATATAATAGAAAAATCCTTTGAAAGTGTATACAAAATAATTAAGAGAGAGTATTCTTGTGTATATATAAAAATCAGGAGGAAAATTATGAGCAAGGTGGCAAAAGCTACTATGGGACTTTTCATAGTTACCATGGTTTCGAAAATTTTTGGATTTGCCAGAGAGACTATACTGGTATCTGTCCACGGTGCAGGAATGGTTACCGATGCGTTTATAACATCGATGAATATTCCGACGGTTATATTTTCAACGATAGGGAGTGCGCTTGCGACGACATTTATTCCGATGTACTACACAGTGGAAAAAGATCTGGGCAAGGAAGGGACAGATAAATTTGTAAATAATATATTCAATATGATAGTTGTTGTCAGCTTATTATTATCCGTAATTGGGTATATATTTTCTGACGAGCTAGTAAAAATATTTGCAATGAGCTATTCTGGAGAAAAACTGAAGCTGGCTTCAGAGTTTACGAGGATAATGATATGGGGGATGGTGTTTATAGGGCTTAGTAATATAATGACATGCCTAATGAATATCAACTCAAAATTTATCGTGCCGAGCATCACAGGTATCCCATTTAATATAATAATTATTGTGGGGATATATCTAAGTGCAAAATACGATATCAGACTAATGCCTATATTTACATTGATTGGTATGGCGAGTCAATTCTTATTCCAGGTGCCAGTTTCGTACCACGATGGATATAGGTACAAATTCTACATAGATTTAAAAGATAAATACATAAAAAAGACGTTAATACTTGTAATACCAGTGTTTATAGGAGTTGGGGTAAATCAGCTAAATACAGTTGTCGATAGAACATTGGCATCTACACTTGGAGACGGGATAATTACTGTGTTAAACGATGCATCTATTTTAAATACATTTGTAATAGGTGTGTTTATCTCAAGTATTCAGTCTGTTGTATATCCTTTACTATCTAAACTATCTAGTGAAGGAAATAGCAAAGCAGCTACAGGTATAATAAGAAAAAGTGTGAACGTGGTAATAGTTCTTATGGTTCCTATAGCGGTTGGAATAATGGTACTTTCAATTCCAATAGTGCAACTTGCGTTTGAAAGAGGGAAGTTTGACCACAGTGCAACACTATTAACTGCGGCGGCGCTTTCATACTATGCACTAGGATTACCTGCTTCAGGGCTTAGAAACATACTTGGAAATGTATTCTACTCTTTTGGAGATACTAAAACACCTATGAGAAACGGAATGATTGCAATGTTTATGAATATTTGTATGAACTTAGTATTTATAAAATTTATGGGGCATTGTGGTCTTGCATTTGCGACAAGTATTTCAGCGACAATATGTATATTATTATTGTTTATGAGCTTGAAAAAGAAGATAAAATACTTCGGGCAAGACAAGATAATAATTACTACAATAAAATCTATAATATCTGCAGCGATTATGGGTGTTGTGGTGTATTTTGTGTATAAATTCCTTACAATAAGCGGTATTCATGGAACAAAACACCTTATAAAAGTATTGTTTGCGTCTGTGATGTCTGGTGTTGTCGTGTATGGAGGAGCAATTCACCTTATGAAGGTGGACGAGGTTGAAATGCTTTTAGATATTTTCAAAAGTAAATCTAAGCAGATTGTTTCAAAGATGCGCAATAAATAGATGTATGGATAAATTTGTGGAAAAAGAGTAAAATATGAATAGAGTAGTATAAGAGAGTAAAGAAGATAAGATTATATAAAGAGGAAAATTGGAGGGTTTAATATGATATCAGATAACCTTATAAAAAATTATGCGAGTGCAAGGGGCACATCTAATTTAGTTCTTACAGTTGGAACTATAGACAATGGAGAAATGGAATACAAAGTTTACGGTCATAAAGGTGCTCAAATAACTAAGCAACAGCATAGATACGAGATAGGATCTCTTACTAAAAGTATTATGATGGCTAAGCTATGTCAGGCAATTAGCGAAGGAAAAGTTAGTCCAACTGACAAAATTGGGACTATATTAGACGAAAATATAAGTCACAATCCGACAATAGAGCAGCTTGCAACTCACACTGCAAGATACGGAAATTCATATCCTAAGCATATAGCTAGAAAAGAAATGAAAAATGCGCTATTTAGCAAGGATAATCCATATTGTGGATATAAGGAAAATGATATATTAAATGATATAGAAAGCTTTAAACCAAATGCTAAGCATCGTGAATGGGTGTACTCTCATTTTGGTGGAGCAGTTATGGGAGAAGTGTTATCTAAGATATATGATAAGGATATTAAGACGATTATAGAGGAAACTGTAGAGGAGCTAGGTCTTGAAAATACTGGCTATACAGGAGATACTGAGATAGGTAAGTGTTGGAAATGGAATGGGGACGAGGTGTATGCGGCGACATCTGGTCTAGTGTCTACAGTGAATGATATGATGAAGTTTGTTCAGGAAAATATCGAGTGTGATCCGGAGTATTTAGCTTTAGGACATAAGAAGTATTATACTATTTCTAAAGGTAAGTACGATATGGGGCTTGGTTGGGTAATCAATGACGATACTAAGATTATCTGGCACGATGGAAGTACTGATAATTTTGACTGCTTTATAGGTTTTGAGAAACACAGCAAGAAAGGTGTGGTTGTGCTTTCAAATTATCCGAATAAAGGAGAAATAAATGCTGCAAAGATAGGACTAGAGAAGATTACTGAGTTAGTAAAGAATCGTAAATAGGAAAAAGGAAGAACTATATATGTCTACTCCAGGCTTCGACGCTTTCTTTGCTTTTTTCGAACTCCGTTCGAATAGCAAATGTTGAAAGCGTCTGTAGATTGTCGTATGACATATATAGATTCTTCCTTTTTTATTACATTTCTATCTAGCTCAGAAATCTTCGGGGAGTCGCTGGAGGTAGATATAGTCTTCCTATTTCTTATTACGCTTTTATCTAGCTAGGAAATTTTAAGTATGTTGTAGGTTTTGTGATATAATTTTTATATAGAGATTATAAAAGGACGTGATTTATTATGATAAATGAAAAGGAAATGGATTTTGTTGTATATTGCGTGGAGAATTTGGCTAATTATATAAATGAGGACTCAGTTAAAGTTTTTGATTTGCTTGATGAAAACGAACTTATAGAAGGGTATATTTTAAAATTTTATGATATTTTACATACTCAAGGTAAGGATTGGATTGTTGAGGACTTAGTAGAACAATTAGAGAAAAGTGGATGTGATGAATATGTTAGCAAATAAAACTTTATTAAATATGAAATACGCAAGAGTTATAATGGAGTTTTCAAGAATTACTGGTGTTTCTGAAAATGATGCACTTAGAATATTCTATCATTCTGATTTATATTTTTTAATGAAAAATGGGATATCTGATATTCATTGTATGTCTGATAGTTGGTTGGCAGAAGAGTTGAAGGAAGAATATAATAATAAGAAAATTGCAAATAAATAAGTAGGCACTCATTTTATTTTGAGTGTCTTTTTTTGATGATATCAAAAGTTTGAACGATTTTATTTTTTTCTGTTTGTATGGTATAATAGTACATATGTTTGATAAAATTGGACGATTCTGTTTACAGATCGGTCCATATAAACTAAAAGAGAGAGGATTTTTGTTTTGATTATTTTAGGGATTGACCCAGGTATCGCGATTGTAGGATACGGGGTTATTGAATACAAGGGAAATAATTTTAGAGTTATCGACTACGGTGCGATTACTACTCCAGCGCACACAGATTTGACTACTAGGCTAGAGATGGTGTACAAGGGAGTTGATACGATTATAAAGAGTTATGATATAGATGAGGTTGGAATCGAGGAGCTGTTCTTCAACAAGAACGTAAAGACTGCGATTACTGTTGCTCAAGCGAGGGGGGTTACTCTTCTTGCGTGTGCTCACAATAATATTCCAATTTACGAGTACACACCACCTCAGATTAAGCAGGGAGTTTGTGGATATGGTAGAGCTGATAAAGTCCGGGTGCAGAAGAGTGTTACTTCATTTTTAAAGCTTAAAAAAGTACCAAAACCTGATGATGTCGCCGATGCACTTGCAATTGCTATATGTCACGCCCATGCAAATAAATTGGATAAAACTTTGAGAAATATTCAGGGATTATAATAAGAAATAGTTATAAGAAAGTATGATTATAGAAAGGAAAAAGTTATGTATAGATACATTAAGGGAACTATCGAGGAAATAGGTTTTGACAGTATTACTATAGATAATAACGATATAGGGTACAGTATTTTGGTGTCTTCAAATACAGCAGCTCAGTATCAGGTCGGCGAAAAAGCTAAGGTATTTACTAAGCTGATAGTCAGAGAGGACGAGATGTTTTTATGTGGATTCCACTCTGAAGAAGAGAGAAATATGTTTGATATGCTTACTTCAATATCAAAAATAGGTCCAAAAGTTGGGCTTTCAATTCTTTCATTTGCAACACCAAAACAGCTTGGAGCGTATATTTTAAGTGAGGATATAGCCAAAATATCTAAAGCTCCAGGAGTTGGGAAGAAAACTGCGGAAAGAATTATATTAGAATTAAAAGATAAGATAGATAAGACACAGATTGAGTTTGAGCCTACTTTATTAGAAGCTCAGCCAGCAGCTATTTCTATAGACGAATCTGTGGATGCATTGATAGCACTTGGTTACACACAGGCTGAAGCAAAAGAAGCTGTCAAGAAAATGAAGAAACCAGGTATGGAAACTGAGGAAATTATCAGAAAATCACTTACATACTTAATGAAAAATCCTATCAAATAATCTAAAGTAAAGTTTGGATTGTGAGGTAGAGAAGGGAGAAATTGACGAGGAAATGCTAGAAGATTTCGATGAAAATAGAATTATAACGTCTACTATGCAGATGGACGATGTGGAAATTGAGAATAATTTAAGACCTAAAACACTTGATGAGTATTTAGGTCAGGAAAAGTCAAAAGAGCAGCTTAGTATTTTTATTGAGGCAGCCAGAAGTAGAAATGAACAGCTAGACCACGTACTTTTATATGGACCTCCAGGCCTTGGAAAGACTACATTAGCGGGAATAATTGCCAATGAAATGGGCGTTAATTTAAGGATAACATCTGGTCCTGCAATAGAAAAGGCTGGGGATTTAGCTGCGATACTAACAAATTTAGAAGAGAATGATGTTTTATTTATAGACGAAATTCACAGAATAAACAGAAGTGTTGAGGAAGTTCTTTATCCTGCGATGGAGGATTTTTGCTTGGATATTATAATCGGTAAAGGGCCATCAGCTAGAAGTATAAGACTTGATTTACCTAAATTCACTCTAATTGGAGCGACTACTAGACCAGGTATGCTTACAAATCCACTTAGAGATAGATTTGGTGTAATTTGCAAACTAGACTACTACACAAATGACGAGCTTGCTCAGATAGTTAAGAGATCGTCTGGACTTTTAGGTGCAGATATTGATGAAAAATCTGCAGCAGAGATTGCTAGAAGATCTCGTGGAACACCAAGAATTGCAAATAGATTATTAAAAAGGGTTAGAGATTACGCTCAGGTCAGAGCAAATGGAGATATTACAGAACAGGTTGCAAGCGATGCACTAGAATTGCTTGGTGTGGACTCTCTTGGACTTGATTATGTAGACGAAACTCTTTTAAAAACAATCATCGAGAAGTTTGGTGGTGGGCCAGTTGGACTGGATACACTTGCAGCTTCAATAGGTGAGGATAGAAATACAATAGAAGACGTATATGAACCGTATCTGATACAGTTAGGATTTATAAACAGAGGTGCGAGAGGAAGAATGGCAATGCCAAAAGCGTACAAACATCTCAATTATGAAATCTCTGATAAGTAAAAAGAGGGAGCCTACACATATTATCCCCGCTCCAGGCAGTCGAGCTGCATTGTCGCCGGGTTATAATATTGTGTAGCCTCCCTTAGTTTTTTACATAGCAAGAGATTTGAATAATTGAGAAAGTTTGTACTTAGATAAAAAGTTTATAAAACCATTAAATGCAAGTGGGTGAGAGCCAGAGGGTTCTATTTTTTTGTCAAAAATTACCACTCCTAAAAGAAAAATAATTCCAAAATAAAATCTAATATATTAATAGAAGAAAGTTTTTAAAATTTCAGAAAAAAATATCTTCTAAATATTGAAAATACTTGCACATAAAGAAAAATTTACCTGTAAAAAATATTCTTACAAAAGTTTCATTGATGAATTTTAAAGAAAGTCAATTTGTAAATATATATGGAAAAAAATTTGTTTTTTTGTTATCATAAAAAGAGTATGCAAAAATAAAATGTCAAATAACAACATCAGGTTATATACCAGATGAACTATAAAAAATGATTATAAGAAAGGAAGAGAGAGCTTTGAAGACAAGCGATTTTAATTTTGATTTACCACAGGAATTAATTGCTCAGACTCCAATAGAAGATAGATCTGCATCAAGACTTATGGTGTTAGATAAGGAAACTGGAGAGATTGAACATAAAATTTTTAGAGATATCAAAGAATATCTTAAACCGGGTGATTGTCTAGTTTTAAATGATACTAGAGTAATACCTGCGAGATTAATAGGTGAAAAAGTGGACACAGGTGGAAAGATAGAGTTTTTACTTTTAAAGAGAAACACAGACGACACTTGGGAATCACTAGTTAAGCCAGGAAAGAGAGCCAAAATAGGGACTAAGTTCTCATTTGGTGGAGGAAAGTTAATCGGTGAAGTAGTTGGAATGGCTGATGAAGGTGCGAGAATTATAAAATTCCACTACGACGGAATATTTGAGGAAATATTAGACGAATTAGGAAATATGCCACTTCCTCCATACATAACGGAAAAATTAGAGGAAAAAGAAAGATATCAGACCGTTTATTCTAAACACAATGGATCTGCTGCGGCACCAACTGCAGGGCTACATTTCACAAATGAATTATTAGAAGAAATCAAGGAAATGGGTGTAGACATAGCATTTGTAACATTACACGTTGGGCTTGGAACATTTAGACCTGTAAAAGTTGACGATGTACTAAACCACGAAATGCACTCAGAATTCTACATGGTTACTCAGGAAGCTGCAGACAAGATAAATAAAGCAAAAGAAAACGGAAATAGAGTAATATGCGTTGGAACTACAAGCTGTAGAACAATAGAATCTGCTGCCGAAGAAGACGGACACATGACAGCAAAGAGTGGATGGACAAATATATTCATCTATCCAGGGTACAAATTCAAGGTGTTAGACAACCTAATTACTAATTTCCACTTACCAGAATCTACACTAATAATGCTAGTAAGTGCATTATGTGGAAGAGAGCACGTGCTAAATGCATACAACGAAGCTATAAAAGAAAGATATAGATTCTTCAGCTTTGGGGATGCAATGTTTATAAAATAAATTAAACTAGGGGTTGAGAAATTTGAAACACAAGAAGAATGGATTTATTTTAAATACGGCATTTATTTTCGAAAAAATTCTTGCGGCGGTTGTATTAATTGCAGTATTTTTGGGAACAATAGATGTCCTAAGACTTATATGGGATACGTATATAGTTAATTTTGAAAATATAATTCAGTATGAACAGCTAAATGACATGCTTGGGCAGATACTGCTTTTAGTAATCGGGGTTGAGCTTGTAGTAATGCTTTCACTTCATTTGCCAGGAGCGCTAATCGAGGCACTTTTATATGCGATTGCAAGAAAAATGCTTTTAATTCCTAAAAAAGAGGGGATGTTAGAGATACTTTTAGGAGTAATTGCGATTGCTGGGCTGTTTATAATCAAAAAATACTTGATAGACCATAATGAAAACGACGAAGATGAAAAGACGTTAGAGGATCATAAAGTCGACTTTGTATGCAAGGCACTTCCAATATTCTGCAAAAACAGAAAAGACAAAAATCACGTGTGTACTTGCCAGAAAAATGAGGAAAAAGAAGAAATTGATAATTAGATAAAATAAAATTAAAAAGAAAGGATGAGAAGATGTACGCAGTAACTTACGAATTAATAAAAACTTGTAAACAGAGTGGTGCGAGATTAGGTGTGCTTCACACTCCACATGGCGATATAGAAACTCCAATATTTATGCCAGTTGGAACTCAGGCAACAGTTAAATCAATGACACCAGAAGAATTAAAAGAAATAGGATCACAGATAATACTATCAAACACATATCATTTATACTTAAGACCAGGTCACGAATTAGTGAAAAAAGCTGGAGGACTTCACGAATTCATGCACTGGGATAAACCAATATTAACAGACAGTGGTGGATTCCAGGTATTCTCACTTGGACCACTTAGAAAAATTTCTGAAGAAGGGGTAGAATTTAGATCACATTTAGATGGTTCTAAACATTTCCTAACTCCAGAAAAAGCTATGGAAATACAGAATGCACTTGGTTCAGATATAATGATGGCATTTGACGAATGTGCTCCATACCCAGCTAGTAGAGAATACGTTAAAAATTCTTTAGAAAGAACTACTAGATGGTTAGAAAGATGTAAAGAAGCTCACAAAAATCCAGAAAAACAGGCACTATTTGGAATAATCCAGGGTGGAATGTACAAGGATTTAAGAGAGCAGTCAGCAAAAGAAATAACTGCAATAGATTTACCAGGTTATGCAATAGGTGGACTAAGTGTTGGTGAGCCAAAACCAATGATGTACGACATATTAGAACACACAACTCCATTTATGCCAGTGGACAAACCAAGATATTTAATGGGTGTTGGAAGTCCTGATGATTTAATAGAAGGTGTAATAAGAGGGGTGGATATGTTTGACTGCGTTCTACCTACAAGAATTGCGAGAAACGGAACTGCAATGACAAGTCAGGGAAAAGTTGTTGTTAGAAATGCGACTTACGCAGAAGACTTCACTCCACTTGATCCTGAATGTGATTGTTACACTTGCAGAAACTACACTAAGGCGTATATAAGACATTTAATAAAAACTAATGAGATGTTAGGTGCGAGATTAATAACTACTCACAACTTACATTTCTTATTAAAATTAATGGAAAACATAAGACAGGCAATAAGAGAAGATAGACTTCTTGATTTTAGAGAAGAGTTCTTCACAAAATATGGATACGAATTATAAAAAGGCGGAAGTTTGTTTCCTTTAACAGAAAAAGACTAGTTAACCTTTGGCTCCTGGCTTCGACGTGTGTGCTTTTAAAAAGTTTTGTTTTTAAAGTGCTGCACGTGTAGGTACTCCAATTTGTTGGACTTAAGAATCTAACGATTGGAGTATTTTTT
>NZ_QUGE01000040.1:0-10401 GCF_003478825.1 Peptoclostridium sp. AF21-18 | reverse complement strand
AGGCCCCTGGGAGAGTAGGACGTAGCCACGTAATCTTTTTTTATTTTTTGAAATACTATAAATAAATTAATTTTGAATCAGGTGATATAGCTTATAAAATAGCATAGAATTATACAAAACTAGAAGAATTTGAAAAAGTAAAAAAATATTACAAAGAAAGTCAAAGATTATTTGAAAAAGAAGAGTATTAAAAATAAATAATGAAAAAGGGTCTATCAGATTAATATTATAAATGAAGATAGATCCTTTTTTATTTTATGAAAAAATATAATCGCTGCTAGTATACAATAAAAAAATATAAAATTACTAGTTTATTTGACTTAAATAAAAAAAAGGCTTATCATAGAATTGTACTTTACAAACAAACGATTGTATGATAAGATATAATTGAAATTACATTTAATACAATAAAAAAGGTGGTGTAATAATGAAGTTTGCGAAAATAATTTTAGAGTTTAAATTAGCTAAGAATGAATTCCCAATAGAGTACAGAAAGACTATTTTAAGCTTTATTAAAAAATCTCTATCAGATTGTAATTCTGGAAAGTATTATGACAAATATTTTAAAGATAATATTCAAAAGGACTATTGCTTTTCAGTGGACTTACCTGGTCCGAAATATAAAAATGGAAAGATAGAACTCTATAAAGATGTTATAAAAGTTATTTTTTCAGCAGATGATTCTAATAAAACTAATTTTATACTATATAGTGCATTTATAAAACAAAAGGGAAAAGTTTTTAAATTAGAAAATAATAACTCAATGAAATTACTTTCTGTGAAAGTGAAAAATTCAGAAAATATAGTTAATTCTAGAGCTATATTCAAAACAGCTAAAGGAAGTTCTATTTGCGTAAGAGAGCATAATAAAGAAAAAAATGAAGATAAATACTATATTTACAGTGATCCAGAGTTTAGAGAAAAATTGGATATAGTATTAAAAAATGAATTAAGAAGTATAATATCAGAAAAAGATATAGAAGAAATCGTAGTTAATCCAATCCAATGTTCTAAATGTGTTGTTAAACATTATGGAAATTATATAGACACAAGTATAGGATTATTTGAAATATCAGCAAAACCATATATATTAAACTATTTGCACAATGTTGGAATTGGAAGTAGAAAATCTGCAGGTTTTGGAATGATTGAACTAGTTACAAGTGATTTAGTATAAAAGGAGGTGATAAGTATGAAATATAGTATAAAAGATGAAAATTATGATACAAAAGTAGCAGCTTCTGATTGGCGTTATGCGGCGGCTATAGATGGTTTAATAAAATATTTTTCATATAATAAGATAGAATATCTTATATATTATGACGAAGAAGAAAAAGAAGAATATTTACTATATAGAAGTGATGATATAACAGAAAAAAAGTATCTAGAGTTTGTTGAATACAACTATAGTGAAGAACTACATCATAAAATAATCGAAAGAAAGCTATCTAATGATGAATTCTCTGAAGATCAGATAAAAGAAATAAATGAAAAACTATCCGCAAATACTATAATGAAAAAAGTATTTGGTAAGAAAAAATTTGATGGAAAAAACAAACAAGAAATACTAGATACTATAGACAAAAATAGAATGGATATAATAAGAGAAACATATAGATATAAGCCAAACTTATACAAAAATTATTGTAATACTAACCAACTATTTAGCGAAAAAAATGACTATTGTAGACTATTAGGTTATACACTAGACGCTGCAAGAAAATCTAGAGCTACAGGATACTTATTTGATAAAAATGCATTTGTAGGAGATGATATAAAGGAATTTGACTTTATACCATTTGCATTCTTGGGAAATACAGAATCATTCTTTATAAATGATAATTTAACTATAGAAAGATTAGTTCAAACAAATAAAGAGTTTGAAAGAAAGGTAAAAGCTGGAATTGATGAGAAAAATAAAAGAGTTGATTCTAGAAAGGCTTTATTTAAAGGGATAATAGAATCGGCAGATTTTATAGATTATGATGTAGAAGTTATATTTAAGGATATAAGCGAAGAATATTTTGAAACACTATTTATTAGAAAAGAAGCTATAGATATATTGAAGAAAATAGATGATTATGAAGTATTTGCAAAATCATATAAGACTAAAAAAGATGAGTGGATTAACATTCAAAAGGATGTTACAGATTGTATATTAAATAATATTGTATTAGATAGATATATAGAAAATTTTTTGAAAGATAATGATAAAGGTTATTTAGTTTATAAACTAATATCTGTAAATATACTAATCAGAGGTGAAAAGAATATGAAAGACAGATTAAAAGGTGCATATGCATGCGCGAAGAAAGTAGTAGAAGCTATTCCCGATAACAAAATAGATGCATATAAGCAAAAGCTAACAAGTTCTATAATATTTAAAGATTATGATAGAGTATGCCAAATTCTTTTACAGCTATCAAATTACTCAGATATAGAATTTGGTTTTGTATATGATCTATTTGAAAACTTTGAGGATAACAAAGATCTTGCGTATACATTTATAAATGCTTTGTCTAAAGAAAAAAAAGAAAACAATGAAAATAAATAATGGAGGGTGGAGAAATGAAAAATAGAAATGCGTTAACACTAACAGTTTTGTCAAACATGACATCAAACTATTCTGAAGGATTAGGGAATATAGCGAGTGTACAAAAGGTATTTAGAAACAGAAATGTATATTCAATGAGAAGTAGAGAAAGTTTAAAAAATGCAATTATGGTTTTATCAGGAATGTATGATGACCTAAAAACCCATGTAGATGGAGCAACTCAGAAACTAGCAAATAAAGAACTAAACGCATCAAATTGTAGAGCATTAGAAGGTGGGTATATGAGTACGAAAGGTACTACATATATAAGAAAAAGTTCAATATATTTAACAGACGCTGTATCTTGCGAAAGTTTTGTTAATGAAAATAGATTCCATAATAATTTATATTTAGCTACAAATTCAGCCAAAGAAAAAAATATAAATATACAAGAAAAAGCTAAAGAAGCAGGACTTATGCCTTATCAGTACGAATACGACAAGTCATTAAAAGTATATAGTATAACAATAGACTTAGAAATGATAGGTAAAGATGAAAACTTTGAAAATGAAGAAGGATATAAAGAAGCAGAAAATATAGAAAAAGCATCTAGGGTAAAAGCTATATTAGATGCAGTTGAAACATTAAGTCTTACAGTAAAAGGAAATTTAGATAATGCAGAACCAATATTTATAGTAGGTGGATTATCTGATAGAAAAACTCATTATTTTGAAAATGTGGTAAAAGTAGAAGAAGAAAGATTAATAATATCAAATGATTTAAAAGATAAAATCAATAAAGGATATAGAGTTGGACTACTAGAAGGGAAAAATCTTAGAAATGAAGAAGAAATCAAAAGAGAATTAGAAGCAATTAGTATAACTAAATTCTTCGATGAATTAAAATCTGATGTAGATGCTTACTTTGGTGTATAAAATACTAATAGAAAGTAGGTAATAAAATGGACGCTTTAAGAATTATTATTAAACAAAATAGCGCCAACTATAGAAAGGAAGAGGCTATGGATAATAAAATGACTTATCCTCTTCCTCCTATATCTACTATAATAGGTGCTATACATAATGCTTGTAATTATAGAGAGTATCATCCTATGGACATAAGTATACAGGGAAAATATGAATCTATGCATAAAGAAGCGTATACAGATTATTGTTTTTTAAATCGTACTATGGATGATAGGGGAATACTTGTAAAGATGGCTAACGAATCAATGTTATCAAAAGGATTTGAAAAGGTTGCAACATCAAAAAAACAGGGAAGTGACATGAGAACAGGATTAGAGATACAAGTTCATAATGCAGAATTACTAGAGGAATATAGATCTCTAAAAAATTTAAATGACAAAATAAAAAAATTCAAAGATACAAGACAGAAGAAATTTTTGGAAGTCACAAAAAAAAGAAAAAAAAGATTAAGTGAAAAAAAGAAAAAACTAGATAAAAAGAGTGATGAGTATAAAAAAATTGCAGCTAGAGAAAAAGAAATTAAACGGTATGAAAACAAGATAAAAACAATGGTTAAAGAATTTGAGGAAGAAAATTATACTAAGCCGGTATCAAGATTTAGAACTTTGACAACATCACTAAAATTTTATGAGATATTAAATAATATAGAGCTGGTGATACATATAAGAAGTAAAAAAGAAACATTAGAAGATATATTAGAGAATATCTACAATTTAAAATCTATAGGTAGAAGTGAAGACTTTGTTGAAGTTGTAGAAGCTAAGATGGTAGAATTATTGGAAAATAATGACTGTGATATAGAAAGTGAATACTCAGCATATTTAGATTATAATAGTGTTATAAATGAAGAAATATACACAAAAGCGAAGGCAGGAAAACGGATAAATGGAACTATGTATTATCTAAATAAAAATTATAAAATAGAAGATGCTAAAAGAATTTTTAATAAAAAAAAGGTTGTATATGCATCAAAATACTGTATAGAAGAAACAAGCGAAAATGTTTTGATTGATAGAAATGGTAAAAAAGAATATATTGTCAATTTCTTGTAAAAAATAAGCAGTAGGAAAATTTCCTACTGCTTTCTAAATAGGAGAATTATTATGGATATAAATGTTAGAATAAATGAAATATTAGAAAATGATATTATTCGAGAGATAGAAAATAAATTGGCAAAACCAGATAAAACTATAAAAGAGCATACAATGGATTTAATAGAAGAATTAAATAAATTAAAAAAATTAGGATATATATCAGATGCTAAGTTATTTTCATTAGTTGAAAAAGGTTGTATATACCATGATATAGGTAAGATAAACAAAGAATTTCAGAAAAGAATAGAAAGGTCAAATGACAAAAAAGTAAAATTTAATGATGAAAAAGAAGTAGCACATAATATTTTGTCAATTTACTTCATTGATGATAAAAAATTCAGTGATATAAATGACTATTTAAAAGTACTTCATAGTGTATTAAATCATCATAACTATTGTAATACATTTGAAGTTATGAGAGATAAAAAAGAGTTAATTAGCGAATTGTTAGAAGGGTATAATACTAAAAAAATAAAAAAGAGTATAGAAAATAAAATAGCAGAAATAATAGAAGATAATGAGAGTATAAAAATAAAGGGATACCTACATAAGTGTGATTATAATGCTAGTGCAGGAACTGTATCTGAGTACCCAAATAATTTTTTAGAAGAATCATTAAATAATATGATGCAAGAATGGAAAAAAAGTAATAGTGAGTCTGATTGGAATGAACTTCAAAAATTTTGCATAGAAAATAGAGATGAAAATATAATTGCTGTAGCACAAACTGGTATGGGAAAAACAGAAGCTGGTTTACTTTGGATAGGAGATAACAAAGGATTTTTTATACTTCCTCTTAGAACAGCGATAAATGCCATATACGATAGAGTAAGAAAAAATATAATTCATGAAAAAGACTTGGAACACAGGCTATCAATACTACATTCTAGCTCATTAGAATACTACCTAAACAACCTAGAAAATAAAAAAGTAGACGAAAACTTTGATTTATTGGAGTATGAAAATGTAGGTAAACAGTTGTCTATACCATTAAATATATCAACTATGGATCAATTATTTGATTTTGTTTTTAAATATCAGGGATATGAATTAAAATTAACTACACTATCATATTCTAAGATAGTAATTGATGAAATACAAATGTATAGTCCAGAGCTTTTAGCATACCTGATATGTGGTATAGAGAAAATAGTTGAGCTAGGTGGTAAAGTTGCTATACTAACTGCCACATTACCTCCATTTATAAAAGATTTATTAGAAAAAAATATAGAATTTAAATATAATCCCAATGGTTTTACAAATGATTTAAAAAGACATAATTTAAAGGTGATTGAAGAAGAAATAAATCCAGATGATATATATGAAAAGTATATTGAAAATAAAAATGCTGATAGAGAAAATAAAATATTAGTAGTATGTAATACAATAAAACAAGCTCAGAATATATATGATGATTTAGCAAAAATGTTGTCTGAAAAAGATAGAAAAAATTTAAATATATTACATAGCAGATTTATAAGAAAAGATAGATTGGAAAAAGAAGAAAGTATACTTGAGTTTGGAAGAACATATGATGAAAATAAAAATATAGATAAAAAGAATGGTATATGGATTTCTACATCTATAGTTGAAGCAAGTTTAGATATAGATTTTGATTATTTATTTACTGAATTACAAGATTTAAACTCATTATTCCAAAGATTAGGTAGATGTAACAGAAAAGGGAAAAAAGATAGCAGCAAACACAATTGTTTCGTATATACAGAAATAAAATCTTCAACTTTAAGAGATAATAAGCATGGCTTTATAGACAAAAGAGTATACGAATTATCTAAAAGTGCTATTTTATCAATAAAGGAAAAAGGTCAAATATATGAAAAAGAAAAAATAGCTCTTATTAATGATTATTTAACTACAGATAATTTAAGAAGCAGTGATTATATTAAAGCATATGATAAAGAATATGATTATGTAAAAAAATTAACACCATATACTATATCTAAGGATGAAATAGAATTAAGAAACATAAACACTATAGATATAATACCTTCGCCAGTATATGAAACAAATATTGAGGATATAAAAAATTTTGAAAATAAACTAAAAGAGATATCAGATAGATTAAAAGAAAAAGGAATAGATTTGAAAATAAGGGATGATTTAAAAAAAGAAAAAATAATTTTGAAAGATGCTATAAAAAAATATACAGTTTCAATACCTTATTATGAAGTTGATTTGTATAAAAATGCGATAAAAAATGGAAATGCTATCAAATACAATCCTATTAGATTAAGTGAATTTGAGACTATTGATATTATAGATTGCGACTATGATGAAAAGGGTTATCAAAATAAGAATTATACTGATAGAAAAAGTAAACAAGAAGATTATATGTTATAAACTAAAAATGAGGTGATAATCTTGGAAAAAGAAATTACAGGTGTAATGGTTTATTATTATATAGTTTGCAAAAAGAAACTATGGTATTTTTATCATGAAATAAGTATGGAGCACACTAATGATAATGTTTATATAGGTAAGTTAATAGATGAAGAATCTTATAAAAGAGAAAATAAACATATAAACATTGACAATGTAATAAATATAGACTTTATAAAAACTAAGAAAATACTTCATGAAGTTAAAAAAGTAATAAGATAGAAGAAGCAAGTATACTACAAGTGAAATATTATTTATATTATTTAAAGAAAAAAGGTGTTATAGATATAAAAGCTAAGATAGATTATCCTTTATTGAAACAAAGTGTAGATATAGAAATAGATGAAGATGATGAAAAATATATACAAGAAACTTTGGATAAAATAAAAGAAATAGTAAGCTTAAAATATCCGCCTAAAACAGATAAAAAGAAAATTTGTAAGTCATGTGCATATTATGATCTTTGTTTTATATAATCAAATAAAAGGAGAATAACTATGAAAAGAAGCTACTATATTTATAATAATGGAATATTGAAGAGGAAAGATAATACACTACAATTCCAAAATGAAGACGGAGAAAAAAGATATATACCAATAGAAACTGTTGATGAAATATATGTAATGGGAGAAATGGAATTAAATACAAATCTAATAAACTATTTGAGTCAATATGGTATAACTACACATTTTTTTAATTACTATAGTTACTATACAGGTAGTTTTTATCCAAGAGAAAAGAATGTTTCTGGTGAATTGCTTGTAAAACAAGTTGAACACTATACAAATCAAGACAAAAGGTTAGAAATTGCTAAAAAATTTATAGATGCAGCAAGCTATAATATATACAGAAACTTAAGATATTATAATGGTCGAGGAAAAGATTTAAAAGAATATATGGATAAGATTGAAAGTTTAAGAAAAAAGATTTATGAAAGTAATAGTATATCAGAGCTTATGGGATATGAAGGAAATATAAGAAAAATATATTATGAATCATGGAATACAATAATAAATCAAGATATACAATTTAAGAAAAGAGTTAAAAATCCACCGGATAATGCCATAAATACATTGATATCTTTTGTGAACACATTAGTATATACGAAAGTATTATCGGCACTATATGAAACACAGTTGAATCCAACAATAAGTTATTTACATGAACCTGGAGATAGAAGATTTTCTTTAAGTTTAGATATTGCTGAAGTATTTAAGCCTATTATAGCGGATAGATTAATTTTTTCTTTATTTAATAAAAATCAAATAACTGAAAAAAGTTTTACAAGAAATTTAAATTATTTACATTTAGATAAAGATGCTTCGAAAATGATAGTTTCTGAGTTAGAAAGTAGACTAGAAAAAACAATAAAGCATAAAGAACTTGGTAGGAGTGTATCGTATAAATATTTAATAAAACTTGAATGTTATAAACTTATAAAACATTTAATTGATGAAAAAGATTATGATCCATTTAAAATTTGGTGGTAATAAGGAGAAAAAAGATGTATATTATACTTGTATATGATATAAAGTTGGATGAAGGAGGAAATAGAGTTCTAAGAAAAGTATTTAATACTTGTAAAAAGTATTTATCTCATATTCAAAACTCAGTATTTGAAGGTGAGCTATCAAAAGCACAACTTATAGCTTTAAAAAGTGAGTTAAAAAAGTATGTAAGGGATGATAAAGATTCAGTTATTATCTTTGAAAGTAAAAATAGCAAATGGCTAGATAAGGAAATGTTAGGATTAAAAGTAGATAAGACAGATCAGTTTCTTTAGATAATTGTCGATGTGAGATAGTGTAAATTTTAGTAGGGATAGACAAACTAGAAGAAATAAATGTTTTTGAGTATTTTAAGGCAATGATAGTTGGAAAAAATTTATTTCAAACTAATATTTATTAGAGATAGACAAAATATATGACTGTATGTATTGAAATTAGTAAAGTTATAGTATAACGTATTAGATTAGTACCATATTGGAATGTAAATGTAGTCTTTGGGCATCGTGTATCTAATTTAATCTGATTAGATTAGTACCATATTGGAATGTAAATACCTGTTTTCTTGTTAAGCCGAATACGTAAGGTCCATTAGATTAGTACCATATTGGAATGTAAATATTGGAGTTGATATAAAAGACTTGAAAAATTTTAAAATTAGATTAGTACCATATTGGAATGTAAATACAAATTACATAATTAGTACACAAGAATATACATATATTAGATTAGTACCATATTGGAATGTAAATAATGCTTTTGGTATATTTTTAAGCATTGATATGGATTAGATTAGTACCATATTGGAATGTAAATCTTTTGACATTGTTATAACTTCCTCTGCATAAGGATATTAGATTAGTACCATATTGGAATGTAAATAAAAATGAAAGTTAAAAAAGATATTTGCCTATCTACATTAGATTAGTACCATATTGGAATGTAAATCTTTAACTCTCAATATTGCTTTCATCTTCTATAACTATTAGATTAGTACCATATTGGAATGTAAATCTTTTTAAAGTTACACTTGTCATTTCTTTTGTTAAATTAGATTAGTACCATATTGGAATGTAAATAAAAATGCAGATAGTTTTCCATTTTTAACAACAATTAATTAGATTAGTACCATATTGGAATGTAAATAGTACTCTAGCTGGATGCATTAGGAAATCTTTTATGATTAGATTAGTACCATATTGGAATGTAAATGGCTCTAATAGAATAATAGAATTTATCTTTCTGCAATTAGATTAGTACCATATTGGAATGTAAATATATCTTTTAATTTATCTTTCCCTCGATTTTGGATAATTAGATTAGTACCATATTGGAATGTAAATATAAAAGACATTCTGAAAGAAACTGGAGAAGCTATAATTAGATTAGTACCATATTGGAATGTAAATCCATCAACTAACTGCAGTATTGCATTCTCTTTGTATAAATTAGATTAGTACCATATTGGAATGTAAATCTTTAACTCTCAATATTGCTTTCATCTTCTATAACTATTAGATTAGTACCATATTGGAATGTAAATTTTTGATAAGTCAGAAGAAAAAGGTAGGTGTTTTTGATTAGATTAGTACCATATTGGAATGTAAATACTGAAGATGATGCTTTAGAATTGAGAGAAAAGAAATTAGATTAGTACCATATTGGAATGTAAATGAGTTCGAGGGCAAGACAAAGGAAGACAAGGTTGAATTAGAGTAGTACCATATTGAAATATAAATGAATCTATTATAGAGTTTTAAAATTAATAGTTAAATATGTTATATTAGTTCTATACTCTACATAAAAGAGATGATTTAAAATAATCATCTCTTTTGAGTATATGAAAAAAAGTCTGTAAATTTAATCGCCTTCTATGGTAATAT